>VMGU01000034.1 GCA_007376745.1 Parcubacteria group bacterium Athens0714_26 | reverse complement strand
TGGAAGCGAGGAAATTTATTATTGAATATTTTAATGATTTTAAAAAAATAAAAGAATGGCAGGAAGGAGTAAAAGCGCAGGCGCGGACTTACGGATATGTCACAAATCTTAACGGCAGGCGGCGCTGGCTTTTAAAGGCGGTTTCTATGTTCCGTGGCGAGGCGGCGGAGGCGGAAAGAGCCGCTATCAATATGCCGGTTCAGGGACTCGCGGCCGATATTATTAAGATGGCAATGGTAAAAATAGGCGAAGAATTGGAGAAAAAAGACTGGTGTTGTTTTGTGCAAACGAAATTTTCGGCGTCCAAAAAACAACCAATCGATAAAGCCAGGCTTCTTCTGACAATCCACGATGAATTGTTGTTCGAGGTTAAGGACGATATAATAGAAGAGGCAATTAAATTTATTTCTCCTTTAATGGAATCTGTTTACGAATTGGAAGTTCCGGTTAAAGTAAATGTAAAAATAGGCGATAATTTAGGGAATATGAATGAATCGCAATTCTAATTTAAATTTTTAATACAATGAATAATTTCAAACAATATCTTAAATTGCCTGAAATGAAAATTTTTTGGCTGTTTTTGGTTTTGGTTTTATTGATTTTAATAATTGATTTGAAATTTCTTAGCGACCCGCTGTGGCTTATGGTCAGCGGAATTATTTTGCTGTCTATCGGCGTGTTGATATTTTTTAGCAGTATACAATCGGCAAAGTCTAATTTTATTACAAGGCTGGAAAAAAATCGTTTGAATAATATTATTTCCAGTATTAATGATGGCATCATTGTTTATGACCAGGATTTTAAAATAATGGTTTTTAACAAGGCCGCGGAGCAAATTTTTAATTTACCCAATTCAAAAATTATAGGTAAAATTATTTCTCCGGAGAGCATGAGACTGCCCGAATTTAAAAATTTGGCCCAAGTTATTTTTCCTTCTTTGGCTTCGGCCATAGCTCGTCGTTCGGCCAGCGGTTCATATCCGCAGATAGTTGATATTTCATTTGAAAATCCTTCTGTGGACCTAAGGGTTTTAACAAACCGGCTTATGGGCGCTGGCGGCGAAATTTTCGGGTTTTTAAAAATAGTGCAAGATAGAACAAGGGAAGTAGGTCTTATTAGAGCCACTAGTGATTTTGTGACCGTGGCGGCGCATCAGCTACGCACGCCTTTAACTGCCGTAGGTTGGGCGTTGGAGGCCTTGGATAGCGAGTCTTTAAATGCGAGCCAGAAAGATTTGGTGAAAACCGGACTGGGCGCTTCGAATAATCTTTTAAAAATAGTTGAGGATTTATTAAGCGTCGCCAAAATGGAAGAGGGTAAATTTGGTTTTGAATTCCAGGAATTTGATATCGTAAAGTTTTTACAGGTTGTTTTGTCGGAGGCACAGCCAGTGGCAAGAGAATATAAAGTAAGCCTTTATTTTGACCCTCCGGTAGAATCTTCTTTGATGATTTATGGCGACCCTAAGAAGCTGGGTATTGTTTTTTCTAATCTTTTGAATAACGCGATTAAGTACAATATCGCTAATGGTCAAGTGACGGTGGATGTTAAAAAATTAATTGATAAGCCTTATTTGCAAATAAGGGTAGCTGATACGGGCATAGGCATACCATCCGAAGAGATTGGGAGGTTGTTTACCAAATTTTTCCGCGCCAGCAATGTTATGGGTTCAGAGGCTAATGGCTCGGGGCTCGGTCTATATATGGTAAAAAATATCGTCAGCCGCCATGGCGGTAAAATCTGGGTTGAATCGGTTGTGGGCAGAGGCGCTACTTTTTATTTTACGTTGCCATTAGACTCCAAATTGGTTCCCGCCAAAGAAATTATTTACGGCGAAGAATAAAATTAATTTACGCCTTTTATGCCTGAATTGCCGGAGGTACAAACAACCGTAAATGATTTAAGCCGGAAAATTATCGGGCGCAGGATAATTGGTGTATGGTCGGATTGGTCGAAGGCGTTAAAAGGTTTTTCTTTTGATGGGTTTAAAAAAACCGTTAAAAATAAAAAAATTTTATCGATAAAAAGGAGGGCAAAGAATATTTTAATTTATTTGAGCGATGATTTTTTGATGTTGATACATCAGAAAATGACAGGACATTTATTGGTAGGCCGCTGGGAAATTGATGGGAAAAAGATTATTCCCTTAGGGCCCAAAGAAGCGGTTTCTGACCCGTATAACAGATTTATACATCTTATTTTTTATTTAGACAGCGGTGAAATGCTGGCTCTTTCGGACGCGCGCAAGTTTGCCAAGGTACTTTTGGATAAAAAAGATAAAATAGAAAATTTGCCGGAGCTTAAAAATCTGGGCCCGGAACCTCTGGGGAAAAATTTTACTTTTGATAAGTTTGTTAAATTGATAAATTCGGAAAAGCGTAAAATCAAGCAGGTTTTGATGGACCCGGAGGTGATTGCCGGCATAGGTAATATTTATTCAGACGAGATTCTTTGGCAGTCGCGAATCCATCCGTTTAAGCCGGCGAATAAATTATTCAAAAGGGAGCTTAAAAAAATATATTTGGCTATGCAGAGTATTTTATTTAAGGCGCTTAAGCTACGCGGCACCTCAATCAGCGATTATCGCGATACTGCCGGTAAAAAGGGAAAATATTCGGATGTAAGATTGGTTTATCGGCGGGAGGGTCAGCCGTGCCCGCGATGCGACGGGAAGATTGTCAGGGTAAAAATGGGCGGCAGGTCGGCGCATTATTGTCCAGTCTGCCAAAAGTTGTAGCTTTATACATATGATTATTTATTTATACGGTCCGGATTCTTACCGCCGGCAAGAAAAATTCAATGAAATTATTTCCAGCTACAAGAAGAAGAATGAAAATTTTTCTTTGTATTATTTTGATTTGGGGGAAGACGGCGGTTTTGGCAAGTTGGCGGATTTTTTAAAAGAGCAGTCGCTTTTTGGCGGTTCAAAAATGGCCGTGGTTTCAGGCAGTGATTTATTGGAGAAATCCGAGCAAAAGAATTATATAAAGCTGCTTAAAAGTAATTTAGAGACGCAAGGGATAACGATTTTAATTTCGGAAAGCGGCAAACCAACCAAGGATTTTAATTTTTTAATCAAAGAACCGGTTATTTTTCAGGAATTTAAAAATTTGGAAGGCGCGGACCTTCAGCGATTTATTTTAAGGGAGGCAAAGAAAAGAATAATAGTCATAGATGGTGAAAGCAGGGAATTTTTGGGGAGAATATATAAAGATAATAATTGGGGGCTTGTAACCGAACTGGATAAATTGTCTTTATTGGACGAAAAGAATATAAACAAAAAAATTATTGAAAAACATCTTCACGCGTTTTTGCCGCTTCAGTTTTTTGGCGCGATTAATGAGTTAAGGGGCGGCAATATGGCTGAGCGGCTCGCGGCGCTTGAGGAGTTTTTGTCGCGTAGTCAGGAGCCGGCGATGATTTTTAATATGATTGCCGTTTCGCCTTATGCCAGCCCGGCATGGAAACAAAAAATGGCGGATTATGACGTGGCGATAAAATCCGGAAAACTTGAATATGAGGAAGTTTTGACGAATATGACAATAGAATAACTGTTGTAAAACAAATTATTTTCGGAAACAGCGTAATTTTTCTCAGCAAAAAATTCGCTTCGCTAGACAAAGATAAAAAAATAATCCATCGGGATTATTTTTTCTTTGGAGAAAGTAATTTGGTTAGCCTTGATTTTAAGCGGGAGGCCCTGTTTTTGGCGATGAGATTGGTTTTGGCCGCTTTATCCAGCATTTGATAAACCTTAGATAATATTTTTTTAGCTTCATCGGAATTTTTATCCAAAACTGATTTTTTGTAATTTTTAATAACCTCGCGGAGGTTTTTTCTGTTTTTGGCATTGATGGCTCGCCTTTTGATGTTTTGGCGATTAGCTTTTTTTGCTGATTTGGTAATCATATAAGTTAGTTATTAGTATAAGGGGTTTTGTTGGGATGGTCAATAATGTGATGTAAAATCAGAAAAGGTATTTAATAACTAAAATAAATCTTTTCTCGGAAACATAATAATTTTGCTCCAGCGGCAAAATTTTCTTCGCCCTCGGAACGCCATTTTTCACCAAAGGTGAAAAAACCAATCTGGCGTTCCTTGCCTACGGCAGGCAAGCCTGCGAGATGTTCCTTAAAAAGATTTCTTTTTGGTTTTCTAGACGCGTGAAAATAAAAAATCCCCGAGTCTTATCGCTTAATGCGATAAGACTCGGGGTACGCTGATTTTTCTCTTTAAACGGGCGCATCCATTTAAAGATATCCCTGTTTTTCTCTTTTGTGACCGGGAATCGTCATACAAAAGGGCCTAGCTGTTGGATTTCTCGTAGGAACCTTACCTTGAAAGCCCGCTAGGCGACTTCCTATATGTTTATATGTGTAATATGAGAACTATGATGTAGTATAGCATACTCATAATATTTGTCAAGTGTATGTAAAAAATCCCCGAGACGATGCCGTGGCATCGACTCGGGGGTATGCTAAACAGGTGTATTTATGCAGTTATTCGGCAACAAAATTAATTTCGTATCTCGAAAAAAATTTTGAAAGTATGGCCCCGGTTTTTTTGTCTTTTGTGACTATGTATTGAGGAATAATTTCTATCGGGATTTTGTCGCCCACATTGAGATTGTTAAAGAGATTCTTGTCATTCCATGTCACGTTACCGATTGATGTTTGTATCTTGATAAAATTTTCTTCCGGCCTTATCTTAACAAATTGTCTTCGGCTATCGAGATGTATTTTGTAGGTAACTATGCCCAGTTCTACGCGCTTTTTAGACAAATCATTTACTATTTCTTGGGTGGTATTAAATTTGTATTCCAAAACAAGAGTTAATACTAGTAATACTATTATTGTTGTTATTATTTTATTAAAGAACATACATCCTCCTTTTTTGGCTGATTTATTGATCTTTGTAGTAGGTATATTATCATTTATAAGTAGAATAGTCAATGTTTTGTGTCGGGTATGCGGTTAATGGGATTATTGGGGCATATCGGCTATAAATTATGTAATTAGTTGGGCTGGTATTATAATTAAATCAAATGTTATATACCTTGGCCGGTATAGTGGCTTTAAAAAAAGACAATTTCTTTGTTCTGGAAGTCGGCGGTTTTGGTATTAAGGTTTTTGCCCCGCTTAATGTTTTGCGTGATTTGCAGATGGGTAAAACCACAAAGATTTTTACGAGTTTTAAAGTGAAGGAAGACGCGTTTGAAATATACGGATTTTTAAATGAAGAAGAGATGAATTTTTTTGAGCTTTTAAACAGCGTGAACGGAGTGGGCCCGAAGACAGCGCTGAATA
>VMGU01000033.1 GCA_007376745.1 Parcubacteria group bacterium Athens0714_26 | reverse complement strand
CCAACCACGAATTTTATTTTGTAAACTTTAAGAATTTATCATCAATGGTGAAAATTTATTGGATTTTCGTTAGAATAAGAATATGAAATTCATCGCTGACTTGCATATTCATTCTAAGTATTCACGGTCTGTGTCGCAGAGTATGGTGCCGGAGGAGCTGGATAGGTGGGCGGATGACAAGGGGATTTTGGTCATGGGTACGGGCGATTTTACCCATCCGGCGTGGTTTAAGGATTTGAAAGAAAAATTGGAGCCGGCCGAGCAGGGGCTTTTTATATTGAAGCCGCAGTTTAAGCTGAAAAATATAAAAGGTACTTTTGCGGACACGCGTTTTTTACTAAGCGTTGAGATTTCCAGCATTTATTCAAAAGGGGGTAAAACCAGAAGAGTCCATAATATAATTTTCGCGCCGGATTTTTTGACCGCGGAAAAAATCAATACCCAGCTTGGCTGGATAGGCAATCTGAAGTCGGACGGCAGACCCATACTGGGGCTGGACTGCGAGGAACTGGCTAAGATTGTTTTTAACATTAATCCGGAGGCGGTTATCGTGCCGGCGCATTGCTTATTGTCGGGTACACTTGTTCACACTAAAGATAATTTATTAAAGCCAATTCAAGATATTACAAAAGGGGATTTTGTGATTACTCATAAGAATAGATGGAGAAAAGTAAATGAAATTTTTAAACGTCCTTATAACGGTAAAGTTTATCATATTAAGCCGCGCTATCTTTCGCTGGGATTAACGACTACCGCCGAGCATCCTTTTTATGCCATTAAGACTCATAAAAATTGTCATCGGAGTAGCGGTATTTGCAAGCCATCGCATATTGATTTACGAGATTGTAAGCGTAAGCATTTTAAATCTTATAAGCCTCAATGGATTATGGCGAATCAGTTAGAGAAGGGCGATGTATTGATTTACCCTCGTTTTAAAGAAGTATTTACCAATTACAAGGTAGTTGACTTAAAAGAAATTCTTAATCGATCGGGATTAGAAACCGAATTAAGAAGTGGTTTTATAATTCCAGTTGGTTCTAAAATAACAGCTATCAAGCAATTTATACCGGTTGATAAAAATTTCTGTAAATTGGTCGGCTATTATTTATCGGAGGGTTATACTAATGGCCGAGATTTAATCGGGTTTGCTTTTAGCGCGAAAGAAACGCATTACGTTAATGAGGTTATCGTATTAATGAAGGAGGTTTTTGGTTTTGATAAAGAGCCAAAATTGAAAATAAATAAATCTGGCGGCGTAGAAATTCTTTTTTATTCAAAGATTTTATATGAAGCGTTTCGGAATCTATTTTATTATTCCAAAGATATACAAAATGCTAGCACTAAAGCTTTGCCAGTGTGGGCATTGGGGTTGTCTCATGATTTGCAGGTAGAAATTTTCCGTTGCTGGTGGAGAGGGGATGCGGGCTATACCGTTTCTCGGATGCTTCTGAATCAAATGAAAATGATTTTGCTACGGTTGGGTATCGTTCCCTCTATTCAAGTTTATAGCAAAGAGGATCATAATAATTCAAAACATGTTTTTGAAAATAGAACCATAAAGGCTAAATATGATCTTTATTCTATAAGTAGATTAACGGTTTTTGAGGATAAATTTGAGCTTTTGAAAACAGAAGAATTTTCTAGATTTAAGTCTATTACTGGAAATAAATATGGTTGGATAGATAATGAATATGTGTATTTACCAATTTATAATATTCAGACTGAAAATTATAAGGGTGAAGTTTATAATCTGGAAATTGAGGAAGATAATTCTTATACTTGTGAATTTGCCACTGTACATAATTGTTGGACTCCTTGGTTCAGTGTGTTCGGCTCAATGTCGGGGTTTGATTCGCTGGAGGAATGTTTTGGCGCTTACGCTAAAAATATTTTCGCGATTAAAACAGGGCTTTCGTCCGACCCGCCGATGAATTGGCGGCTTTCAAAATTGGACAATATTTCTTTGATATCAAATTCCGATTCGCACAGCTTACAAAGAATAGGGCGGGAAGCCAATGTTTTTGACACGGAGCTTTCTTATAAAGCGATAATGGATGCTATTAAATCACGCGACCCGAAGAAATTTTTATATACGATAGAGTTTTTTCCCGAAGAAGGAAAATATCATTTTGACGGCCATAGAGTATGCAATATTGTTTATCCGCCGGAGGAAACAAAAAAACACAAAGGCATTTGTCCGGTTTGCGGCAAGCCGCTTACCGTAGGCGTGGTAAACAGGGTGGACGCGCTGGCGGACAGGCCGGAAAATTACACCGACCCCAGAAGAGTCCCTTATAAAAATCTGGTGACTTTAGATTCTATCATCGGCGAAGCGCTGGACGTGGGCAAGGCCGCCAAATCGGTGATGAAAGAATACGAAAAATTAATAAAAGCTTTTAAATCGGAGTTTAATGTTTTATTAAACGCGCCTGTTAAGGAAATAGCTTTGGCGTCTTCCGCGGAAATCGCCGAGGGCGTGGAAAGGATGCGTAACGGCAAGCTGACTATTGAGCCCGGTTTTGACGGCGAATACGGCATAATAAAGATTTTTTCCGACGAGGAGAAGAAGAATATCGCGAAACAAAGTTCGTTGTTTTAACAGACGGCAATTAGTATAATCGGCTTTTTTTGTCTTATAATATAAAGATATGAACGTATCGGTTGTTTATTTATTTAGTCGTTTTCTGCATCGGATTATAGATTTTACAAGGCATTGGTATGTAGACGGCCTTTTAAATTTTATGGACTGGACTTATGGCTTACTTGAACGATTTGACCGGTTTTTTGCTTTTAAGATTAATGTCAAAAAATGGACAGAGCCGATTTACCAAGATTATTCATTTATCGGGCGGATTTTGGGCATCATATTCCGGACAGTCAGGATTTTTATGGCTTTAATTTTTTACGCAATTTTTATTTTGGCGGTGGCAGTCGTGTTTTTGGCCTGGTCGGCAGTGCCGATTTTTGTAGTTTATAAAATTATTAATAATTTATGATCAGGGAAGGCATAAATTTATATTTCAGCGACCCTCGGCTTATGATGAGTCCGGGCGGAAGATTTTTAGTCAGATTTGTTTCTTATTTTGTTTACGCTATTTTAATCGCCGCGTGCGCCATTTTTCTTTTAGCCGATATTAAGTGGATTTTCTGGTCGGGCGTTTTACTTTTACTTTTTTTGTCGGAACGGCTGATAAATTTAAATAAAGGCGAAAGGTCGCTCCAGCAGAAAAAGTTAAGGGGCGATGTCAATTTGGCAAAATATTTATCACCTCCCGCTTTTATGGCCGTGGAATATTCTTTTGAGCGGGCGTCGGTTTTAGGCGGCAGCTTTTGCCTTTTTTTACTGAAACGCCTTATTAACGGGAGGGGTATTAAGACCGGCCTTATCAGGATGGGAATTAACTCTGTTGAATTTTTAAATAAAGTTGATGATGTGCTGGGTAAGAGTTTAAAAAATAATAATAATTCCGGCAGTAAAGAAGATAGAAAAAAATATTTGCTGGCCGAAGTTCAAAAGATTATCAGCATATCTTTAGAGGAAGCTTTTAATTTACATAATGGCTTTATTGACCCTTCAAATATTTTTACCGCGTTGAGTTATTGTGATGACCCGGGCATATTAAAAGTTTTCCAATTTTTTAATATCGAGCAGGGTGATTTGGAAAATGCGCTTATTTTCAGCCGTTTTAACCATGGTTTTGTCTTAAGCAAATTTTTACCGTCCAATTTAGGCGGCTTTGCCCGTAATCCTTATAAAAATAGGCATCGGATCATGAACAGGGCGTGGAGCGCTAGGCCTACACCGACTCTTGATAAATACAGCGAAGATCTGACCGACTACGCGCGGGAGGAGAGTATTGGTTTTTTGATTGGTCATAGAAATGAATATGACCGGATGATCGATGTTTTGTCGCGCCAGGGCAGACCGAATGTGCTGCTAAACGGCGAGCCGGGATCGGGTAAAGATACAATAGTGGAGCATTTAGCTTTTAGAATAGCTAAAGATGAAGTGCCGCCGGAGCTTTTTGATAAACGCCTCGTAAAACTGCGGCTTAGTAATGTTGTTGCCGGCGCCGACCAAAGCGAGTTTCAGGCCAGGCTTAAGAAAATCATAGAAGAAATTATCCAGGCGGGTAATATAGTTTTATACATACCCGATATACATAATTTATTAAAAACATCCGCCAGGGGAAGCTTTAATGCTTTGGATACTTTTTTACCGACCATTAATTCAAGTGTTTTTTCTTTGATAGGCACGACTTATCCCAGGGAATATAAACAAACTATTGAGCCGCAAAGCGATTTTGCCGAGGCTTTTGAGGTAATCAGGGTGGAAGAAATTTCGTCAGCGGACGCAACCAGGATTTTGGTTTACGAAAGTATTATTCTAGAAAGGCAATTCAGGATAATGATAACTTTCGGAGCCGTTAAGCAGGCGGTGGCTTTAGCCTCCAAATATTTCAGGGATAAATTATTGCCTTCCAGTGCCAGAGAATTATTAAAGGAAGTTATTTCTAATGCGCGGGACAGAAAAGTAAAAGTTTTAACCTCTGACGATGTCATAAATATCGCCCAAAGGCGCGTTGATATTCCTTTGAAACAGGCGAAAGCCGATGAGGCGCAGAAATTATTAAATTTAGAAAGCATAATCCACGAGCGGCTTATTGACCAGGAAGAGGCGGTAAGCGCCGTGTCCCGTTCGTTGCGCGAGTATAGAAGCGGTTTGGCCAGGAAGGGCGGGCCAATCGCGGCGTTTCTTTTCGTGGGGCCTACGGGCGTGGGTAAAACCGAGCTTTCAAAAATAATCGCGAATATCCAATTCGGCTCTAAGGACGCGATGATTCGTTTTGATATGTCGGAATATCAGGATAAACAGAGTGTTTTCAGGTTTATCGGTTCGCCGGACGGCACGATGACAGGAAGTCTGACTGACGCCGTTTTGGCAAAGCCGTACAGCTTGGTTTTGTTGGATGAATTTGAAAAAGCGCATCCAGACATACTGAATTTATTTTTACAGGTTTTTGATGACGGGAGGCTTACGGATAATTTTGGGCGCATCGCCGATTTTCAAAATACCATTATTATCGCAACCAGCAACGCCCATTCGGATTTTATCAAAACAGAAATTGAAAACGGCAAAGCCATGGCGGAAATCAGCGATAATCTTAAGAAAAAATTAACCGAGTATTTCCGCCCGGAACTCATCAACCGTTTTTCAAACATTATTGTTTTTAAAAGCTTGTCGCCTGACGATATTATTTCGGTAACCGGTATTTTACTTAAAGATTTATCGGAGGAGGTTAAACAAAGCCAGCAAGTAGAGCTTGTTTTTTCCGATGAAGCCATAAAAGAAATAGCCAGACTCGGTTATGACCCGGTTTTCGGAGCGAGGCCCCTGCGCGGCGTGATTTCGGAAAAGATAAGAAGCGTTTTGGCGGAAAAAATATTGAAAAACGAAATCGTAAAAGGTTCAAAAATTTCAGTGGAAATAGAAAATAATAATTTAGTTTTCAATGCCGGGCAAATTTAAGTCAATTTTTCTTCCTAAGATTAACAGGGTCGTAAAATATTTTATTATCGGCGATTTATTGCTGTGGGCGGGATGGGGGTTTATAGACCCGTTGTTTTCCGTGTTCGTGATAAAAAATATTGC
>VMGU01000032.1 GCA_007376745.1 Parcubacteria group bacterium Athens0714_26 | reverse complement strand
GGCTTTTTCTGAAGGCAAAACCGATTTAAAATTAGCTTCTAATTTATTTTTAAAATCCAACAGCTTTGATTTGATAAAATTACCCTGACCGTGGCTTATAATATTTATTTCCGGAAAACTCATAACCGCGAAAACATTATTTTTCGCGTAGTAATTTTCCGAAGTAGCCAGCGGCTTATTAACCACGCCTTTTATTTTTATTAAATCACCATAGGACAAATCGGGATATCTTTTAGCGTTTATGCTTATTTTGCCGCTATAAGGAGACTGCAACCCGACAACTATCTTTTGCGCGGATACAGACTGATCCAGCTCGCCGACAACTCCCGTAAATTCGCTTTGACTTCCAAAAGGAATGTTCACGTTTCTTTGAAATCTATCAGCTACTTGATAATAAAAAGCGCCGGCGATTATAAACAAAGCTAAAGCCGCTAGCCAGTATTTTTTCAGAAAAATAAAATAAAACGATATCAAAAAAGCGCCGACAGCGACGATTAAAATCTGATAAAAAATACTGGCGCCAAACACGCCAATCAAGAAAAACGCGCAAACCCAAAAAGCTATATTATGTATGGACATTTAAATCATATGATATAAAAATAGCTCCGCTTTATAAAGCGGAGCTATGTTAATAAAAAATTCTCCCGAATTTCGCCTTGCCATACCGCCTTCTCATTTCCTGGAGATAAAAATTAGTTATGCAATTGCCTCGGCATTCAATCAAACGGTCTTTAGACGAACTTTCCTGACGGCAAAATCTATTCCAGAAATGGCACGATTTCTTTTCCGATATCCTCAACATCTTGGCGACTCCGCTCGCCCCATATCCTTGTCTGAATAAATTAAACGCCACTCTTTGCATAGCCCAATAACTCATATTAGACCCTCCCCTCTAACAAATTGATAAGGTTCAAATATATATACGCCCAATATAAACCAAATTAGATTATAACGCCACCCCCTAAAAGAATTCCTTTTGTATTGTAAAATACCGCTGACTGGCCGGGCGCCACAAATTTCTGCGGTTTATCAAAAACAGCTTCTATTTTGCCGCCGTTTTTTGCAAGTGACGCCTTAAATAATGGCTGGCGATAACGCACGCGCATCAAAACTTTTAATTTTTTACCGGCAAGATTTTTGTTTGATACAGGGTCAATCCAATTAATATTAGTTAACTTGATTTTTTTAATATATAAAGCCGGATTATTTTCTCCTTTGGCAACCAATATAACATTTGACCGCGCGTCTTTTTCTGCCACATAATAAGGTTCCGACCCCACTCCTTTTTCTCTATTCCCCAAATTAAGACCGCGCCGCTGGCCGATGGTATAAAAATACGCGCCGTTGTGTTTACCGATTATTTTCCCGGACGTATCCAAGATAATACCTTTTTTAAGCGGCAAATAACGACTCAAAAAATCCTGAAGCCCAACCTTACCCAAAAAACAAATTCCCTGTGAATCTTTTTTATCAGCGGTTGGCAGATGAAATTTTTTCGCCAACTTTCTGACCTCCGGCTTTAAATAATCGCCTATCGGAAACAAACAATACTTCAGCTGATTCTGTGTAAGCGTCCAAAGAAAATAAGACTGGTCTTTATTTTTATCTTTGGCTTGATAAAGCGAAAAAATTCTGTTTTCTGAAACCCCCGCAGCCGCCTCGGCACGGTCCGCTCGTTTTATTTCTAAGCCGAGCGGCGGGGTGGCGAGGACAAGCGAGCGATTAATCTCACATAATGTCCGGTTGCCACATAATCAGCGCCCATTTCTAAAGCTTTTTTTAAAAAAAGGCCAAATTTAATTTCTTTATTACACATTACATCCGGATTAGGCGTGATGCCCCTGCGATACCCGTCAATCATATATTTAACAACTATTTCTTTGTATTCTTTTTCTAAATCAAAAATATAAAAAGGAATTTTAAGCATTTCCGCCACATGGCGAGCATCTTCAGCATCACGAGCCGAACAACCGTCAATATTAAAAGACTTTATATAAACTCCGGACACGTCGTATTTTTGTTTTTTTCCGCCAGAGGCGGATCCACCTTTGGTGGAAAGCAACGCCGCTGCTACGGAAGAATCCACGCCGCCGGACATTCCAACGAATACTTTAATTTTCTTTTTTACCATAGCTATAAAATACAATAATTTAAATTAACTGATGAATAGATACCTACGGCTTTAGCCGTGGGTATCTATAAAACGGTGAACAAAATAGCTATTTCTAACTATTTAAATTCCACTTTTGCGGTAAATCTCCGCCTGTTTTTTCTAATATAAATTTTACTAATTTGGACAAAATTCCTTTTTTTGCAATCAGCTCTTTAGATTTATAAAAATCATTAATCATACCAAAAAACTTCTTATTTAATTTTAGAATAGCTTTACCCATTTCATTCGGCCTCCTTAAAAAATCTCCTTTTATTTTTAGAAATAATTCAATGATATTATTCAGTAATAATTGACTATCTAAACCGAAAGCAAAATAATCTTCCTTTTCTACATCTCTTTGAACCTCTCCCCAAAAATCATCGATAGAATATTTATGCATCAATATTTCACCTTTTGAAAATTTTGTTTTAAAAGACAGATTCTTTTGGGCCATTAATTGAATTTTACTCAAATGATTATCCTTTTGGTAAATAATTTTACCAAATGCCAACATATGAGAAGTATATCTTCTAATATTTAGTTTATCTTTTCTTAAATAAGAATTTGCCTCTTCTAAGGAATTAAAAATAATATCAACTCTCAAATTACCATTTATAAAATTTTCCCTTGAAATTTTTTTCTTTTTTCCCAATAAAATATAAATGTCAACATCTGAATATTTATCAAACCCGCCTCTGGCCGCAGAACCAAACAGCATAACCCCGAAAACATTTTTATCCTTTTTATATTTAATCACCAAATCCGATGTAATTCTTTGAATTAAATTGTCCATAAACATATTAATATAATTTACTTTTATTTTATTACTGTCAAATTAAGAGGGCCGGGATAATTATCCCGGCCCAATTTTTCTACCTTTTAGTGGCAATTACTCGGTGCTTGGCAGGTACACAACATCTTCCTCTTAGGAAGAGGTTTTATCCCTACCCCATGCAGCCGCTTTTTTGTCTTTTTTCTAGACATGCGACACCTCCTTTTAAAAAGATTTGGTGATTTAAATCACTCTAAAATAAGCTTTTGTATCATACCACGATACAATTTACACATTCTATCCATACCGGAATTACCATTACTTGCTGCAAATTCTCGTGTTATATTACATCCACCCATACACTGACCCTCGATTATACAGCCCAAACATTCTTTTATGGAACCCGCTACATGGTCTAAAACAAATTTACTATATGCCTTGCCAGAGGTATATAGATTTTCAGAATCATCATGTATATTTCCAATTTTCACACCGCTATAACCGCATCCATAGATATTCCCCAAGGGACTAACGCATAAACTATTACCCCTCACAGCTCCGCAAAAGGCAATATGCTTATCCAAAATGGAATCATTTAAATTTTCAGCTGGCCTCGACCAAAAACCGTAAACTTCAGCATTTCTTTTTAATGCATATTTTCTTATACGCATTAGCTTGTTTATTACCCTGTCAACCTCTAATTTCACTGACCCCATCACATCAATATCAATACGGATATCAAGCATATTATGCTTAATAGCCCAATCAATTAATTCCTCGTTTAAATCAGAAAAATTATATTCATTAACCGTAACAGCTATTCCATCTATGGGATGCCCTCGTCCTTTAAGCGCCTTAAATCCCCTAATAATCAAATCAAAGGTTTCATCGCCAGCCTTAGTCATTCTTACCTTATCATTTCCAATCCTTAAGCCATCTAGACTAGAAACTACTTTTACTCCATAAATTTTCAGTTTTTCCGCAACACCATCATCAATAAGAGAAGCGTTAGTATTTATGGAAAATTTAAAATCCAATTCATTGCCGAAATAATTTAAACAATAAAGAATTGATTTCTCAATAACCTTCCAGTTTAAAAGTGGCTCCCCTCCGCCAAAGTTAATTTCGGCCAGCTTTTTATTATGAGATCGCAAAATTGATAAATAATAATCAATTGCTTTCTTGGCAATCTCAAGACTCATTATCTTTTTACGACTTCTTCCTGAAATATCCAGATTACTAAAGTGAATACAGTACGAACAATTAAAATTGCATTTTTCTGAAATAATTAACCCTAGATGATTAATTTGAGAACCACCAATGATAAATTTCTTAATTTCTTTCTTCTTTTCCGCAAGTAAGTCCCTCTCGTTAAAACCCAATGGGATTAAAAAATAATCTTTAATCATCTCCTCTATACATTTTTTTCCGGCAAAATCAAGTTCATACTTTTCATAAAATTCACCTAATCTTTTCGGTTCTGAAAAAATCTCTAAAATTTTTAGCATGTTTTTAGAAATTACTTTTGGCTTTCCGAAAAGAGAGTGCCAAACAACAATCTTTTTACTATTCTTAACCACTTGAACAAATGATGACCTTGCAATTACCAAATCTTTATTTCCCATATTCTTCCTCCCTATTTATTTATCAACTTTATTCTACTGATATTTTACTATTTTTAAGTAATTTGTCCAACAATGAACCTCCACGGCCTTACGGCCGTGGTTTTGGTTTGGAGATGGGTATATAAAAAAGGGCTTTTATGGAAAGCCCTTTTAAATAAACCCTACTAATTATGAACAAGAGAAACCTTGTACGCTTGCCGTTTAAAATCTAATTCCCCTTTTAAGCCTTCTACTTTGCACCACTGTTGATAGATGGCATTTTCTAATTCCCCCACATCTGCGGCCAGTTCTGATTCTGCATTAGAAAAATGAGACTCATCAATATCATCGGAGGAAAAGAAAGAAAAGAAAATTGGCTGTTTATCAAGCTCCCTTCTTAAGAACCCCAGTTCTTTTTCGGCAACCAGCAAAATATGGTTGATATCACCAAATTTCAAAATTAATTTTTTCTTTTTCCTTTTCCGAAAATATGGCCGCCGGATTTTAACCCATGTTCCTTCCGTATGTATTTCGTATCCTCCGCCGACTCCAATCTTATAAAGCCAGTCTGTTGTTTTTACCCAGCCTCTTTGGTTATCAAAAAAACCATGGCCATAAGGGAAAAATTTTCTAGCTTCTTTTTTTGTGATATCTCCACAATCGAACATCTCGAAAAAAAATCCAGAATTAACCACAGAATCAACCGGGGAGCCTCTATAAACTACATATTTAAATGGCTTCCCTATTTTCCTTTTGGCAATCTCGATAAGAGCCACAAACCCCATTTCAGCTCCAGCATAATCAATCCTCCTCGCAAAATACGACATAACTCCCTCCTTTTTGGAAATATTTTGTTTTTAAAGATATTTTAAATCAATATGAATATAATCCTGTACGCCTTACCAGTCAATGACGCGTATTAGGATAGAGCCCCACGGCTAAATTATGAGATACCCTCCTTCGCTAAAGCTTCGGAGGGTTATCCGCCAACATAATCAGCGATATCCTCCTAAGTAAAAGATTTATATTCATCCACGGGTAAACCCGTGGTTTTCTGCGAAGGCGGATAAAAAACCCCCGCTTATTAAGCGAGGGAATTTTACATTATCTTATTAAAAAGGAACAACCTTATCGAGCTCTGTCCAGCTTTTTTTATCAGAGACTTTTTGGAGCCAATCGCTGGTTTCTATCCACCTTTCTTCTCCATCAATCAAGTATGCATTTGCTAACTTTCTATTCTTACACACTATCATTTCATAGTGCGGTCTCCACACCTGTTTCTGATCATAGCAATTGCCATACCTGTAAACTATAAACCTTTCGGGTTTTCCAATCCGTACGGCGGATATTTCAAGAATCGCGGTAAACCCCAATTCATTAGGAACATATTTAACGCGCCGCGCAAAATATACCATCACATCCTCCTTTTAGTCTTAAATTTTAAAATAACTAATTAATTAAACAATAAAAATTACAAAATAACAATTATCAAAACTATGCTTCCATCTTAAGTGATAAAACCTTGGAAACCCCGTCTTCTTCCATGGTTATTCCGTACAAAACATCCGCAGACTCCATAGTAGCCCTATTGTGAGTAACGACCACAAACTGGGTTTCCTTTGAAAAATCCTTTATGAGTTCGGCAAATCTTTTGGTGTTACGCTCATCCAGGGCCGCGTCCACCTCGTCCAGCACCAAAAATGGCGGAGGGCTTACGGAAATAAGCGCGAACAAAGCCGCGATGGAAACCAGGCTTTTCTCGCCGCCAGAAAGCATATCCAGCCCCTTAATTTTTTTGCGCGGCAGAGACAACTCAATTTCAACCCCCATTTCAATTTGGTCGTCATTATCTTCTTCTCTACCAGAAACAGCCGATTCGGCATTTTCCCCGAAAAATTTTTCTTCGCCGGGCTGGATAATTTCTTTTACAGGTTTTTCTAAAATAAGCTTTGCTCTGCCGCCACCAAACATCAATTCAAAAAATTTATTGAATTCTTCATTGATTTTCTTCAGCGCCAGAGAAAAATCATTATGGATTTTTAAATCCAAATCTTTAATCAAACTTTCCAAATCGTCCATTGCTTTTTGCAAATCAATCAGCTGGCCGGATAAAAAATTAAATCTGGATTCGGTTTCCTTGGCTTCCTTAAGAAGCGCTTCATCTATTTCTCCGATGCCGGCTATTTCCGAACGCAATTTGAATATTTTTCTTTCAAGGCTGAATAAATCGTCAGCCGCCGCTACGCTTTCAAAATCTTTTTTAAAATCTTCAATATCTCTGTCGGCCTGACGGACCGCGGCTTCTAAATCCTGCATCTTAAGATTAAACCTCTCTATCTCAAACAAAAGCTTATTTTTATCGTTTTCCAGCGCGGTAATTTCGTCTTTTTTTACTTCAACTTCGCTAAACGCTTTTTTAAACGAGGTATTAAAATTTTCCAAATGGCTACGTGAATCAGACTCCTGCTCGCTAATCTTTTTTAACTCTTTAGCGATTTCTTCCAACTGGACAAATAAATCATTTTTAGACTTTTCAATATTAATATGCTCTTTATTTTCTTCCTTGCCTCCGGTAAGCAAAAATTTATCTATTTTTAACAGCAACGCCTTCAGCGAAATTTGCACCGCGTTAAAATCTTTTTCCTCTATGATTTTACGCAAATTATCTTTAATTTCCTGAAGCAGTATGGGCGCCGTTTTATCGGTGGAATCAGAAACCGAAATAAATTCCAGCTTTGCTTCCAGTCTGCCCATTTCTTTTTCCAACGCCGACCGCTTTATAAGCAATTCATCACGCCTTTTTTGTGTGTCGCTTATCTGAACCTGCGTTGCGGGCTGGAGATTTTCAACTTTCGCCAAAACCGACTGCA
>VMGU01000031.1 GCA_007376745.1 Parcubacteria group bacterium Athens0714_26 | reverse complement strand
TTTCGGCTGGGCTCAAGGCGTTAAATCAGCCAGAAGGAGAATCTATTATCAAGAGGCAAAATGTAGGTAACGCGGAAGTCAATAAGATTTTTAATCTTTTCATTAAGATGCGGTTTGATATAGGTTTCAAAATATTCTGTTTGAGTCGGGTCAATGCGTCCGGCCAAAAGCAATTTGACGCCTAATTTTTCAACGGCCGCGATGGCGTTTTCCACTCCTTTATGCTTATTCATTCTGGCTATCCAGACAAAATGATCTCCTCCTTTTTTATTAAATTTAAAATGCGACAAGTCTATCCCGTTATAAATAATTCTTGCTTTCTTTTTAGAAAAGCCAACCATTGCTTGATCTTTGGCCGATTGACTGATAAAAACAATATTTGTTCTTTTTGCTTCTTCCGTGAAAAGACGCAAGCGGTCATCTTTATCTACGTCGGCGTTTGTCCTGTAAAGAGGGTTGTGCATAGTGTGAATCACCGGCGTTTTTGTCAGGTTGTGGAAAAAAAGCGTCCAAAGGTCAAGGTGAGAATGAATAACATCAAATTTACCCTCATTTGCCATTTCTATGGCCAAAGAAAGATTGCGGAGGTTCCAAATCGGATTAGACCAGGCGACATTGGCGTCAAGAAGGGGTTTATCAAAAACAGAAATTAATTTCCCTTTAGCTGTGGATCCCGGCGAAGCAAAAAGCGTCACTTTGTGTCCTTTATCGGATAGGCCATCGCAAAGCATGGCAACTATTCTTTCTATTCCCCCGTATTTTAAGGGCGGAATTGTTATCCAAAGAGGAGCAATTTGAGCAATGCGTAATTTTTTCATACAAATAAATTAAATTAATTTTTTATAAATTTCCTCATATTTATCAACCATTTGTTTTATGGTGAAATTTTGTTCAACATGAGTCCTACAATCTTTTCTATTGATAGCATTAATATTTTTTATAGCCTCAATCATTTCTTCTTTTGTTTCAACAATAAAGCCGGTTTTTTTATCTTTAACCACTTCTGGCACTGAACCACGGCGATAAGCAATCACCGGCGTGCCACAGGCCATTGCCTCAATCATAACAAGACCAAAAGGCTCTCTTCTGTCGATTGGAAAAAGCAAGGCTTTAGCGCCGCCAAGTAACCTTACCTTTTCGTTAAAATCGACTTGCCCGACGAAATTCACGTTTTCTTCGTTTAATAAAGGCTGAATCTCGTGAAGAAAATAATTCCACTCATCGGCGCCAACGATATTTCCCGCGACCACAAGTTTTACTCCCGCTTCTCTTGAAATATTAATAGCATCAACGATTCCCTTTTCTTTATTGAGCCGGCCGAGATACATAAAATAATCCCCGGCTACTTCCTTAAATACATATTTTTCGGGGATAATTCCGTTATAAACGACATCCTCTATTGGAATGCCATTTTCCTCGGCGCTCCGCTGCTGGTCACGAGAAATAGCGCAAAACTTTATTTTACCGTAAGTTTTATAAGCTTTGACAGCCACTGGATCCATCGGACGATGAAGCGTTGTTAACATCGGTATTGTTTCCGAAAGACAGAGCGGAAACATAAAAAAATCAAAGTGGTTATGAAACAAATCAAAAGAATTTCGGTGTTTGTAAATTATTTCAATCGCGGTATTTATATAAGCATGGGGACTACGCAATCCTTTTTGTAGCCAAATTCCTTTTTCTGTTAAAGGAATTAATTTTGCCGATGTTTTTGAATCGCCGGAAGCAAAAAGTGTGACATCATAATTCCTCGCAACCAATTCTTCGGTAAGAAGGGATAACATTAATTCAATACCTCCGTAAGTTCTCGGCGGCACCGGAATCCAAAGCGGAGCTAATAAAGCTATTTTTGCTTTTTTCATTGTATCTTTATTTTACCGCAAAATCGCCTTCTTGGCGATTAGTTAGTATAAAAATACAAGCGTGTCTTTACAGTGCCGCTCGAACATTTTTTTCCGCCAGAGGCAGATCGACCTTTAGCCTAGAACGAAACAACACGCGTCTACGTCATGGCCAGTACCCGATCATCGCTTTTTCTCGTCAATAAAACTAATCCCGCGCAAAACGGTATAAAAGCAAATATTTGCCAAATCGTAGGTAACGGAAATCCTATGTATGGACGCAAGCCAGAGCAATTTTGTAACTCCTAAAAATACAACTCCATTCATTATCAAAAACCAAAACGCTTTTTGTACTTGATACACAGAAATAGTTTCCCTCATAAAATACGCCAGTAAAATAACAAACGGAAGAGTTATAACACTCCTGCCAAACATTATGGCTTCACTACTGATTTTTCTCATCAGTCGTTTTTGAAAATAGTTGCCAAACGGAGCGAATATAACAGAAACAAACACCAATACATCTCCTTTATTCAGACCACCAAGACCGTGTGTTTTAGGATATATCACAACAGCCGCTCCTAAAACCATCATTAAAGCGCCCAAAATATGCTGTGGCGAAAAACCCTCTTTCTTCCAGACATTAAAAAATAAATAACTAAAAAAAATCTCCATCAGGCCTATCAAGCTCGCGTTACCCGGACTCGTAAACTTCAAAGCCATAAAATAAAAACTATAGAGTAAAATTCCAATAAAAAACGCTGCAAAAAATAAATCCTTAAAAATCCCGCGGACGGCAAAATCTTTCCATTTCTTTTTTATAGTCAGTATTATCGCGAAGAAAATCGCGGCAAAAAAAGTTGACAACGCCAAAGACGCCACTGGCGTAAGCGACAAGTACGAAAGCACAATAATTATCGGCGCAAGACCCCATAAAGCCGCTTGAACCAGCGCCATCAACTCACCTTTTACAACTTCGCTAATTTTCATACATCAATTTCAAAAATTAAAATTATTTCTTTTCTTTATATTATAGTTTATCGCAAACCTGTGCGCTTCATTGCGTACAGATTGAAAAAGCATCTTGGAAGCCAAAATCAACTCCCTGACGGATTTTTTTGAATTCGCGATAACAAGTTTGTCATGGGTATACGCCGACGCGCTGTGACCGCCGGTTTTAGCCAGTCCCACCACAGGCGCGAAAATATTATTTTTAGCCAAAACTTCCCGCACAATTTTAACCTGTGATATTCCCCCATCCACAAAAACTATTTCCGGCCGCTGCCATTCCGCATGTTTAAAGCGACGCGTTAAAACTTCTTTCATCATTTCTAAATCATTATAGTTCCGGCCGGCGGCAACACTTTTAATCTTAAAAAGCCTGTACTGTGATGAATTTTTTTCACCATTTTCAAACACCACCATCGCGCCCACCGGTTCTTTACCCGATAAATGAGAAATGTCATAGCCCTCTATGCGGCCGCTGGTAAGCAACCCCGAGCTTCCCATGGCGCGGCTTGAGCCGGCAAGCAAAGCCACGTCTTGCACGCGTGAAAGCGCGGTTATTTTTTCGGGATTTTCTTTTTTTAGTTTTTTTATCAAATTAACTTTTTGCCCCTTAAAAAATAATTCTATGTTTTTTATATTATTTTTATATTCTTTCGGAGTAATCGCGCCAATGCACGCGCCCGGGCAAAGCCCGATCTGATAATCAAAACAGGGCTTGCCATTTAAAGGTTTACAAGTACTATACGGGAAAATTCTTCTTATCAGGCTTAAAACGGTTTTCAAAATATAAAAGCTTTCAAACGGCCCAAATACTTTCGCTTTAACCGGCTTGTATTTTTCCAACTCGCGCCCGCGGACAATCATCGGCCTTGGATAGTCGCCGGGCAAAATAACCAAATAAATAAATGAGCGGTCGTCCTTATCAACGACATTATATTTTGGCCAATATTTTTTTATTAAGTTAGCTTCCAAAATCACTGCCTCAAGCAAAGTATCGGTTTTTTGAAAATCCAAGCTATACGCCGCTTCTACCATTTCTATTATCCGCGGCTCTTTGGCGCAAAAATAGCTGGCGATGCGCCGCTTTAAAAAACCGGCAAGACCAATATAAATCGGCCGCCCAGTTTTATCGCGAAAAAAATAAACCCCCGGAGAATTTGGAAATTTTTTAGCTATAATTTTTAAATTATTGATAATTTTTTCCATATTTGACTATTTATATATATTGTGATATTATAGCATAATATTGAACATTGATAAATAAATCTAATCTTTCAGAAGGAGGGTGTAAATGAAGCTATGGAAATTATACGCGATGGCGCTGGCTGGCATGTTAGATATAGCCGTAGGTATAACTGTGGTATTTCTCTTTGGTAAATTTTTTGGACAAAAAATGGGTTTAATGTCATATGTTGCTGGCGTTTTTTTGAGCATAGCCCCGGATTTTGATATCATCTTTTTATATTTGACTGATAAAAAATCCCATCACGAGTTTATAACTCACCGTCCCATTATTGTTCTTGCCCTAGTTGCGGGGATAGGATGGTTTGTCGAAAATAAATTCTGGAGCTTATTAGCAAGCATATTAATTTTTTGGCATTACCTCCATGACACAGAAGGATTTCTGGGAATAAAAGAAAATGGTATAGCTTGGCTTTGGCCATTTTCTAAATATTACTACGGATTTTCCGATGGGAAAATTGTTGTCAAAACATCAGAAGAACGTCTTAAAAACGCGTCGTTCAAATCAGCATTGAATCAATACCTTTACCCAAATTACCGATCTTTTATGGAGCTTGGTATTAGTTCCCTGCTATTCTGTTTTATTTGTACCCAATTTATCGGTTACAAAGGAATGCTTTTATTTCCAATCTTTTGGATTATTATTCTAATAGGTTGGGCATTGTACAAATATAGCGGACATTAATTAATGTCCGCTATTTTATTTCAAATAATCCTTCAAATATTTCCCCGTATAAGATTTTTTGTTATCGGCTATCTCTTCGGGCGTGCCCTTGGCAATAATTTTTCCGCCCCCGACTCCCCCCTCCGGCCCCATATCTATAATGTAGTCGGCGGTTTTTATCACATGCATATTATGCTCAATAAGAATCACTGTATTGCCTTTTTCCACAAGCCTATTCAACACATGTAAAAGCATTTTAACGTCTTCATAATGAAGTCCCGTAGTCGGCTCGTCCAAAATAAAAACTGTGTTCCTCGCCATGGGCCTCGCCAATTCCTTAGAAAGCTTTATCCTTTGCGCCTCTCCGCCTGATAAAGTCGTAGCGCTTTGCCCTAACTTGATATAGCCAAGCCCAACCTCATTCAAAACGGTCAATATGTCATTTATCTGATAAATTTCTTTAAAAAGCCCTTGCGCCTCTTCAACGGTCATATTTAAAACATCGGCAATATTTTTGGCCTTATATTTTACTTCTAAAGTTTCTTTATTAAATCTTTTTCCGTGGCACACATCGCACTTCACCAGCACATCGGGTAAAAAATGCATTTCAATAATTTTTACCCCGGCGCCTTCGCACGCCTCGCATCTGCCGCCTGCCACATTAAAAGAAAATCTGCCGCTCTCATAGCCACGCTCTTTTGCCTCCGGCAGCATCACGAATAATTCACGGATAGGAGTAAACACGCCCGTATAAGTAGCCGGGTTGGACCGCGGCGTCTTGCCTATCGGCGTTTTTTAACGTACTCCGTTCCCATAAGTCCGGAGACTCCTTCTAAGTTAGTAAATCCGCTGATTTTCCGCCGGACATTTTTATAAACAATTTCTTCAAGCAAAGTAGACTTCCCGCTTCCTGACACGCCGGTCACACAAACAAGGCGGCCTAGCGGTATTTCCACGTTAAGATTTTTAATGTTATTGGCGCTCGCTCCGATGATTTTTAAACTTCCTTTATTTTTACTCCGGCGAATTTCCGGAATTTCAATCTCTTTTATACCTGTTAAATAATCTATTGTCAGCGAGTGACTGTCATTTTTATATTTTAATTTCAAAATTTCCGCAGTCGGTCCGGCCTTAACGATTGTCCCGCCGTGTATGCCCGGTCCCGGGCCGATATCCACAAAATAATCAGACTCCTTAATCACCCGCTCATCGTGCTCAACGATTATCAACGTGTTTCCAAAATCTCTCAGATGTTTCAAAATCTTGAGAAGCCGCTCATTGTCCCGCTCGTGTAGACCAATAGTCGGCTCATCCAGCACATAAAGCGTGCCTGAAAGCTTTGACCCGATTTGGCTTGCCAGACGTATACGTTGACTCTCTCCGCCCGAAAGCGTGCCCGACTCCCGCTTAAGAGTTAAATAATCCAAACCCACCTCCAATAAAAATTCCAGCCGTGACACTATTTCTTTTAAAACATTTTTTGCTATCAGATTTTCATTCACTGTTAAATGTTTTTCTAGCGTTCCGAAAAACTCGTAAGCATTATCAATTGTAAGCAAAACCAGCTCATCAATATTTTTATTATGAATTTTTATTGCGAGCACATCTTCACGCAGCCGCGCGCCTTTGCATTTTAAACAAACCTTGCTGTCGTCAAAAAAATCATGGCCTATGCCATGGCACTCCTCACATGCTCCATAGGGGCTATTAAATGAAAACAACCTCGGTTCAATTTCAGGAAACGCAAAATCGTCGTTTGGACAAGTCCATTTAGACGAAAGTAGTATTTCCTCTCCATTTGAAAACAACGCGTTTAAAAGCCCTTTTCCGTAGTCTAACGCGGTTTCTACAGCCTCATACAGACGAGTAGAGTCTTTTATCATTACCTTGTCCACCACCACCTCAATAGTATGCATGCCATAGCGTTTAAGGTTCACTTTTTCACGTAGCGACATCAGCTTGCCGTCAATCCTGACTTCACCAAAACCATCACGGAATAAATCCTGTAACAGCTGAAAATATTCGCCCTTGCGCCCACGGATTATCGGCGCGATTATAGTCACGTATTCAGACTTGGCCGCAATAGCATTTTTCTTAATCGCCTCCACCATTTCATCCAAACTCATTTTTTTAATTTCTCTACCACACTTGGGGCAAAACGGCTTGCCTATGCGAGCGAATAAAATTCTTAAATAATCATAAATTTCCGTGAGCGTCGCCACGGTAGACCGAGGATTATGAGAATGCGCTTTTTGGTCAATGGCTATTGCCGGAGACAAGCCAGTTATTTCATCCACGTCCGGCTTTTCCATCTGCCCTAAAAATTGCCGCGCGTACGGTGAAAGGGATTCAATGTATCTCCTCTGTCCCTCAGCAAAAATAGTCTCAAAAGCCAGCGACGACTTGCCGCTTCCCGAAAGCCCTGTAAAAACTATTAACTTATTTTTTGGAAGTTCCAAATCAATATTTTTCAGATTATTGACCCTAGCTCCCTTTATAATGATTTTATCGTTCATATTTTATTCAAATTTTCTGATTTCTTTTATTATAGATTTCGGAGTAATTTTGTGTTTTTTATTATATTCAATCTGAATCTTACGCCTGCGTTCGCACTCGGCTATCGCCCCTTTCATAGAGCCGGTAATTTTATCCGCGTATAAAATAATTCTTCCGCGGATATTCCTGGCCGCTCGTCCCATAGTCTGGATAAGTGAAGTTTCCGAACGCAAAAATCCCTCGCTGTCCGCGTCTAAAATCGCCACCAGAGACACTTCCGGCAAATCCAACCCCTCCCGCAAAAGATTAATGCCGATTAAAATATCAAATTTGCTTTTCCTGAAATCGCTTAAAATCCTAGTCCGGTCAATAGTCTTGGTATCGCTATGCATATAAGTTGAGCGGAAGCCTTTTTTACGCAAAAAATCATTTAACTCCTCTGCCATTTTTTTAGTAAGCGTTACTATCAGCGTACGCTCACTTTTATCTGTATTTGCCGCCGCCTCTTTCATCACGTCATCTATTTGACTTCGGCTCTTAGCCGAAGTCAATCCTGAGCCTATCGAAGGATGACTCCAATTTTTTAATTTACTTGTGTTGAGCCGCGTCGAAACAAATACCGGTCTCACTTCAATCGGCGGGTCAATCAGCCCCGTCGGGCGCACGATCTGCTCAATAATTTGCGATGACTTCTCACACTCAAAATCTCCCGGAGTCGCCGAAGTAAAAATAGTTGTGCCGATTCGTTCTTTGAATTCTTTAAAATTAAGTGGCCTGTTATCCATCGCCGACGGAAGTCGCCAACCATGCTCCACCAGTATTCGCTTGCGTGACTGGTCGCCGCCAAACATTCCGGCAACCTGCGGCACGGATATATGGCTTTCGTCAATAATAGTAAGAAAATCGGGGACGTCTTTGGCTTGCCCGTCGGAGCCTTGGCGGCGGCGGGGAAAATATTCCAAAAGCGAATCCGGCGGCTCGCCCGGCAATTTACCGGATAAATGCCTGGAATAATTTTCTATGCCGTGGCAAAATCCAAGCGTCCGCATCATCTCCATATCATATTTAGTGCGCCGCTCCAGCCGCTCCGCCTCAAGAAACAAATCTTTTTTATTAAAATATTTCAGCCGCTCTTTTAATTCTTCTTTTATCGCTTCAATCGCCCGCTCCCTGTCCGGTATGGTAGTCACAAAATGTTTTGGCGGGAAAATAATTAAATCATTTAACTCTTCTTTAATTGCGCGAGTTAACGCGTCTAAAAGCTGAATGCCGAAAATTTTCTGGTCAGCCAACTCAATACGATAAACCACTTCTTCCGAAGCCGCGATAATTTCAAACACGTCTCCGCGCACTCTGAAATTGCCGCGCTTTAACGCGATACTATTGCGTTCAAATCCTATTTTCACTAAATGGCGGATAAGGTCGCCGCGGGTAATAATTTGCCCTTTTTCTAATTTAATAATCGAATCGAAATATTTTTCCGGCACGCCAAGATTGTAAATGCAAGACACTGAAGCCACCACAATAACATCGCTGCGAGTTAATAATGCCGATGTGGCTATATGCCTAAATCTATCAATCTCCTCATTTATCATCGCCTCCTTTCCAATATAAGTGTCTGTCACCGGAATATACGCCTCCGGCTGATAATAATCATAATAAGAAACAAAATAACAGACTTTATTGTCCGGAAAAAAAGCTTTGTACTCCTGATAAAGCTGCGCTGCCAAAGTTTTGTTAGGCGCTATTACCAGCGTTGGCTTTTGAATCTTCTCAATCACATTGGCCACGGTAAATGTTTTACCGCTGCCCGTAACTCCAAGAAGCGTCTGATATTGCTGATGCTTATTAATGCCCGCCAAAAGCTTTTTTATGACCCCGGGCTGGTCTCCTGCCGGCTTATATGAAGAAACTAATTTAAACTTGTTTAATTTCATAACTTAATTTAAATAATACAAAACCCCTCGTTTTTAAACATATGGGGGTATGCAAGCTATTCAATTATGTCGGTATTAAAGCATCGTTAAAATAAAAAAGCAAACTACAAGGCTATAAAAATATTCAAAAAAGATTTATACTTTTATTCATATGTATTTTACCGACGCGGAACATTTTAAATCTCTTTGCGGATACGATATCGACGGCAAATGGTATCCGAGAGTCACTAAAATAGTAGAAATAAAATCCAAGCCGGCGCTCTATATGTTTTATGGCGGTATGACGAGCTACGCCGCCGGCCGGGCCATCACGGAAAAATCCGCCAAAGAAGGCACAGCCATACACGAAATCGTGGAAAAAATAGTTGTCGGTGAAAACCCAGAAGTGCCTGTTGAAATCCAGCCGGCTATCGCCGCTTTTATGGAGTTTTTGAATAAGGCGAATATTCAAATAGACAAGGACTTTATTGAAAAACGCATTTTTCATCCAGAACACCGTTATGCCGGCACTATTGATACCTTAGCTCTATTAGATGGGAAATTTGGCGTTCTGGACATCAAAACCTCGCAAGCTATTTATAGAGACTACAATTTACAAACATCAGCTTATATTGAGGCTTTGCTTCCGGAATTCCCCACCCTGAAAACTCGGTGGATTCTTCGCATAGACCAAACCAAAACCTGCTTTAAATGCGGCGCCAACCTACGGCCCAAAGGTGGCAATAATAAAATCAGAAAAGGCAAATCATCGCTTTGTAAAGACGGCCAACACGAGTGGTCCGAACTCAAAGGACACATAGAGCTCCAAGAATTCCCTTACTGGAAAGATGATTTTCAGGCATTCCTCGGCGCCAAAAAACTCTGGGAATGGGAAAATGATTATTGGCTTAAAAAAATCGGGTATTTGGATTGATTACGATTATCACACACCATGACACTTTTTGTATTTTTTACCTGACCCGCACGGACACGGGTCATTGCGGCCAACATTATCATATTTCGGATTATTATTTGCCGCAGGAATTTTAACCCCTAAACCAGATTCTTTAGAATCCGGTCGGGCGAGCAAAATATTTTTGTTTTGCTCTAGCCACTTCTCAAAATCTTCATTCATCCTCCTAAAAAGCAAATGGCTCTCGCGGCGATATTCCACCAGAGGGTCGTGCTGACCATATGCCCTGATATGGACCGATTCGCGCAGTGACTCCATATTTTCCAAGTGATTCATCCAATAAAAATCCAAAACGGCTAAAATTTGCGGGTGAGCGCCGCCTTCCAATAAATCCTGGCGTTTTTTATAAATGGCTATTCTTTGCTTGTTTAAAATATCATCGTAATCCAAAAGATTTTTTCTGGCGTCAAAATTAAACCCCTCAACTTTCGCCTGCGCCTGCGACACGGACTTAGAAACTATCTTTGACTCTATCGGCGTATCGTCAGGAATATTAAAACTTTCCATCAGGCTTTTAATGCGCCCTCCGCCAAAAATCCTTAAAAGGTCGTCTTCAAGGGATAAGAAAAACAGCGAAGACCCTGGGTCTCCCTGCCTGCCGGACCTACCGCGTAGCTGGTTATCGATTCTTCTTGCTTCATGCCTCTCTGTCCCTATAACATGAAGACCTCCTAAATTTTTAACTTTTTCGGATTCAACCGGATTGGGCGGATTGCCTCCTAAAATAATATCCACTCCTCTGCCCGCCATATTGGTCGCGAGAGTCACCGCTCCCATCCTGCCGGCCTGCGCGATAATCGCGCCTTCCCTCTCGTTATTCTTGGCGTTTAAAATTTCATGCTTCACACCAGCCCGCCCCAAAAAATCCGACAAAGCTTCGTTTTTTTCTATTGATATCGTGCCCACAAGAACCGGCTGCCCAGCCTGCTGGCGCTTTTTAATTTCTTCCGTAACCGCAAATTCTTCAGCCGAAGTCTGCGCCGTACCGGTCATCCCGCTTAATTTTTTATAAAGACGAAAATAATTTTGGATGGTAATTTGAGCGAATGTCCGCGATTCATTCTGTACCACAAGCCCTTCTTTAGCCTCTATTGCCTGATGAAGACCGTTTGAATAACGCCTGCCCTGCATAAGCCGCCCGGTAAACTGGTCCACGATAATTATTTCACCGTTTTTCACCACATAGTCCTTGTCTCTTTTAAAAAGCCCGTACGCTTTAAGAATTTCCTGCAAGTAATGAGTCAGGCGCAAATTTTCCGGCGCGTAAATATTATCAATCTTCAAAGCTTTTTCAACCTTATCAATGCCCGCCGAAGTGATGTCCGCCGAATGCAATTTCTCATCAGTCGTGTAATCCTCCCCGATTTTAAAACCACTCACTATCCGCGAAAAAACTTTATAAAAATCACTGGACTCGGCATCCGGCGCGGCAATAATGAGAGGCGTTCTAGCCTCATCAATTAAAATACTGTCTATTTCATCCACAATCGCGAAATAATGGCCGCGCTGGGTCTGCGCCTCCTTGGAATAAGCCAGATTATCGCGCAAATAATCAAAACCGAATTCATGGTTGGTGCCATACGTAATATCCGCGGCATATGCTTCTTTTCTGGAAATCGGGCGCAGATACTCATCTTGAACCAAAAAACTTCCGGTGGTATCACGCTCCTTATCAATTAATCCCTCTGCGTTTTTTGAAATATAAAACGGGTCATAAATAAGCGCGCCGTCATGAACCAAACACGCCACGCTAAGACCTAATAAATTATAAATTTGGCCCATCCAAACTGCGTCTCTTTTTGCCAGATATTCGTTAACCGTCACTACGTGAACCCCCTTACCCGTAAGCGCGTTAAGATAAACCGGCGCGGTAGACGCAAGAGTCTTACCTTCTCCGGTAGACATTTCGGCAATTTTACCCTGATGAAGAATAATCCCCCCCATTAGCTGAACGTCAAAATGCCGCTGGCCCAAAGTCCTCTTGGCGGCTTCACGCGTTAAAGCAAACGCCCGGGGCAAAAATTCTTCCAGTAATAGTTTTTGCTGGTCGCTATCGGCGCAACCTTTGATTTTATCCCTAATTTGATTGCTCTCATTTAAAAGACCTCCACTACTTAACGGCAAAATTTCTTTTTCTAAATTATTTATTTCTTCAACTAACGGACGCAGTGTTTTAACTGGATTTAAAAATGAAAAAAAATTAAACATAAAATTACGGTAACAGACAACTCGGCAATTTATTAAGAAATTTTTCCCTTATACCTGATGATTTCTTTTTTAACCATATCCTTCACCTTGTCCACCGCCTCGTGTATATCTTCAGCATAATATTCGGCTCTTAACAGCTTGCCGCCGAGCGCCATATTGATTTCCGCGTAATAAACCTTGCCCTTATGATGATGCTGGCTAGCTCGCGCTATTTCAAAATCAATTTCCACCGCGCCTTCTTCGTCCCATTTTTTAATAATACGGCCTATGGATAATATCTTTTCCTCTATATATTCCTTAATTGACGAAGTTAATTCCAAATTCTTTGATTTAATATTTAAAATCATATTTGATTTTTTTAATTACCGCTCACCTATAAACACAAAAAAGCGTGTATTAATATTTACGTCTATAAGTGAGCGGTAGTGGTGACCTCCAATTCTATTTGTATTAAGTGAGTGCTCTCCTACCGCTCACCTATATTATAAAACACCAAAAACAGAACACAAGTATCATAGCGCAGCTATAAAAACTCAAAGCCCCCTTACGGGGGCATTAAGCACAAATAGATTTAAGGGTATTCCTCTGTTGATATCATCGCGGAGGAATACTCACACTCACTAATAATTATGATACCATAGGTATTTAAAAAATGCAAGTCTTTTTATCCACAGCCCTTATTTTTTGAACACGACAAACTTCATCCCGATAAAATTCCAGATCAAGCCAACCATGCTGGCTATGGCCGCTCCGGCGCTCGCCCATAGCTTAACCGAAACGCCGCCAGGCGCTCCTATAACATTTACCACCAAAGAAGCCGTGCTCACGTTAATGCCAAAACCTATAAGATTAACCGTAAAAAACTTTATGAATTCGCCTGTTTTCGGAACGCCTAAAACTTTGAATGTCCAATATTTATTTAAAAAATAACTATTAATCACCGCCACGAGAAAAGACATAGCTTTAAAAGCCGAGTATCCCGTACCGCTTGATATGTCGGTTAAATTAATCAAAAGATTCAAAATCCCCAAATCAATCAAAAAATTAAGCCCTCCGACAATAAGAAATTTGGCAAATTGGAGAATAGCCGGCATACGACCACTAAATTTTAAAGCTAGCCAATAAGTTACAGACGTAAGCGCGGTTAAGCCAATCACGGCTAAAAAACTGAACTGCGCGAAACCGATATTTAATTTTGCGTTTAAATTAATATTGCGAACTATCGGAAGAATCAGCAAACCGGCGGCAAAACCGATAATAACGCTGATTAAAAAGTCTTTTTTATTTACTTGATTCATATTTATTGTATCTTTGCTCTTTCTAAATTTTTACTCTATTTCGTAAGTAACATAAACATTAACCGTTACTTCCTGGCTACCCGGCTCTATTTGCGGCGCGGCAGATGATGTAGCCCCGCCCATACCCAAAGAACTTTCCATCGCATTTTTAAAATAAATCGGATAATTATTTTGTGATTCGCTGAATGTCACAACCCTCTCTATACGCACATGATTTTGCGACGCCATAGACTTAGCTTTTGCAAAAGCCTTATCAAACGCAATTTGCCGCGCCTGATTTAAATAATTATCCTGATTATCAACATCAAAACTCAAGGCGCCTATCTGATTTATTCCCATTCCGGGCAAAGCGCCCATAATATCCCCTATCTTTGAAAAATCTCTGATTTTAATCTGAACAGTCTGCGTAAGCGTGTATCCACTGATAAAGGTTGTCCGGGTTACTTTATCGTACTCATATTTCGGAGACAAACTATAAGACGTTGTTTTGATATCTTTGGCTTCAATCCCCTTACCTTTTATAAAATCCAGAGCGGAATTAATTTTCTGATTATTATCTACAGTAATCTTATTGGGGTCATTGCCCTCGCTGACAACCGAAAAAGAAAACATGGCAATATCGGGAATCACCGTAACTTTGCCCTCACCGGCAACATTAATCGTCCTCGTGACCGGTAAAGAATTTTCATATCTGTTAATCGCCTTAACGCCTAAAAACGTAATGATAATTGAAACAGCTATGAATAAATCTAATAAAAACCAAAACCAATTTTTTAAATTTTCTGCTTTAAATTTAAATTTGAACATAATTTATAATTTATTGTTAATTTTTAATCAACGAAATCATTTTTTTAACCTCATCTTTTTTTATACTGGCGCCTCCGACTAAAACGCCGTCTATGTCACTATATTTTATAAAACTTTCCAGATTTTGAGAATTAACAGAGCCGCCGTATAAAACTGCCGGATTGTAATTATACCCGTTCATCACAAAAGATTTGATGTATAAAATCGTTTTCAAAGCGCTCTCGGGGGTTTCTGGGATGCCACTGCCGATTGCCCACACTGGCTNNCACACTGGCTCATAAGCGATTAATATCTTAGGTTGCGGCCTTTGGCCGAAAAAAATCTGCGACAAACCAATATTTAATTGCATAGTCAGAATTTCCTCTTTTCTGCCTGAATCTTTTTCCTGCTTAGTTTCGCCCACACACAAAATAGCCGAGAGATTATTTTTTACCGCCGCTGACATTTTTTTACTGACCATTTCATCAGTTTCATCAAATTTATGGCGTCTTTCGGAATGTCCGATAAGCACGTAATCCGTGCCCACACTTTTAAGCTGTTTAACTGAAATCTCACCGGTAAAAGCACCTTTTTCTTCCCAAAATAAATCTTGCGCTCCAAGCTCGGCTTTCTTTATCGCCTTGCCGATTCTCTCCAGAAATACGAACGGCGGAATTATAACAACTCCTTTGTTATCACTTGCTTTTGCAAGCCCCAAAGACTCCTTCAGTGAAAAAGGGTTCATTTTCCAGTTAAATATTAAAATCTTTTTTTTCATAATCTAAAAAATATTTATCACGCTCAAAGTAACAGCTAAAACAATAAGACCAGCGGCTAAAACTCCCAAGGCGATACTTGCAACCGCTTTCCAAAAATCAACGCCGAAAACAAAAGCCGCCGCGCAAGCGCTCCATGCGCCGGTTAAAGGCAATGGTATTGCGGTAAAAATAAAAAGAGCCAGTGTTCCCCAAATCTCAAATTGCTTCGTGTGTTTTCTTCTAGTTCTTTCAAAAAGCCACGTAAAAAACCTATTGACATAATAACTGTGATGCATCAGGTAATTGGAAAATTTAATTAAAAACAAAAGAACAAAAGGAATAATAATGATATTACCTAAAACGCTTAAAATGTAAGCTTTAAATGGTGAAAATTTAAAAATTCCTATAGCCATAGGCAATGCCCCTCTTAATTCGGCGAGCGGCGAAGCTCCTATTAAAATTGTCAATAATTCATGACTCATAATTTATTTCCTTAAAATTTTTGCGGCTTTGTCCGGGTCAACCTCATTAATTTCTAAATTGGTTCCAAGCTCAAAACCGGCGATATTAAAAAATTTAGGCCTGATTTCTATATACCAATGATAATGGGTATGCTTTTCCTTGTTTTTTATCGGCGCCGTGTGAATAAAAAAATTATAATCTGGGTCATTGAGATTTTTGGTGACTTTTTTTAACGCGTATTGAAGAGCGGCTGCCGTTCCTTTCAATGCTTTTTCCGGAGTATCTTCAAAGTAAGAAAAGTGTTTTTTAGGCAAAACTCTGACCTCAAACGGAGATTCTGAAAAGAAAGGGGTAAAAACAACAGCTTCTTCATTTTCATAAATAATACGGCGCTTATTTTTAATTTCGTGTTCAATCATAACGCAATACACGCATTTTTTATGTTCTTTATAAAACCTATCAGAGCCATTGATAGAAATTTTTATGTGCAGCGGCACCACTGGAATTGCAATTGATTGATAGTGCGGATGATATACCGAAGCGCCGGCCGTGGGCCCCCAATTTTGAAAAA
>VMGU01000030.1 GCA_007376745.1 Parcubacteria group bacterium Athens0714_26 | reverse complement strand
TAGACACTTACAATGCCCTTAATACCCCTTGTTTTATTGTATTGCTGCATGACTTTTCGATGAGCCGAAAAGTCTCATATGTATCTGAACTTGTGCAAATGAAATTTGACCGAATTTATATCTTCTCTTTTCTTTTGTGTATTATTTTTTTAACTTTTTTAAATATTACAAAAAGTAAAATCACTGATAAAACTAATACAACAATACTTTTCAAAAATGACTGGCTAATATTATCCCAAACCAAACCAATTGTAGCCAGTAAGCCCCGCGCGGTGATTTTATTAGCCGCGGAAATTTCTCCTATAGTCCCCTCTCCCTTTCCTTCTTGCCCGACGGTTCCAGGGGAACCGTTTAGGACGCCTCCGCTTTCTCCAGCTGATATCTCGGAGTTTTTATTTGCCGCGCTATTATTTTCGGCAAGAATAATATTATTTCCAGTTCCAGATACCTCTTTTAAATTATCCCCTGATGCCAAGGTGGTAAAGCTACGTTCATGACCAATCGCCAATGACGCGTGGGAAACCGTTCTATAGTAATATGTTGTCCCGGGTGTAAGGCCTGTAATAGTCACGGAATGTGAAACCACCCCGTTAGGAATAGCGGGCGCGTTGTACTCCGGGGTTGTGCGGCTATAGCCATACTTAGGCGGGGTACCGCCGCTATCCGTTAGATCTAAAATATGACTCTCTCCTTCAAGCGCGTAGATAATCTGGCTAGTAGCTGGATAGCTCGTAGTCCACATCATAGTGACACTATTTTTAGTAGTGCTCGCCCAAGCTTCATTAAAAATACTTAATCCCTGCGGTAAGCTACCACCCCCACCTCCACCACCGCCGCTTCCGCCCCCACCTGTGCCGCCACCTGCTGGCGGTAATGGCAATCCCCCCTCTGTCCCTTCAAAACCAACTAAAATATCAAAACCTAAAACTTTTTCTTGATACTCATTTCCCGAGCTGGGATTAAAAGTAATTGTAAAATCATATTGAGTTGTTGTTCCTGTGGTTAGACTAGAAAGATAAGTTTCACCCTGGTCAAAAAATTTCTCTAAAGTATCATTAAAGATAGTTGTCAAACTTTCTTTAATAGTTAAATTTAATTGAGAAGCAAAATTATTAGGGTCGCTGATATTAATGGCTTCAGCGGCGATTCTTTGCGCTTCAGGGCTATTGTTTGTGACTTTAACCCATCTTGCTACGCCCGCGCCCGGCAAAAAATTAGCTTCATTAAACAAAGGTGTTTGCTCAAATTGAACAACAAGATTGTTAACTTGCGCCTGCGCCAAAGCTAATGGTAAACAAGCCGAAACTATTAAAATTGTTTTTATTAATCTATTCATAAAATTATTCGCTGTTTTCGCTATTGTTTTCTGGAGCTAATTCTGGCACGGGTTCAAGTTCAGGTGTAGGCGTCGGTTCTAAAACTATTTCTTCAACCTTAACTGATTGCTCTTCAATAACCGGTTGTTCTTCTATGGTAACAGTTGTTATTTCGTTAGACGCTATCTGCTCTGTGGACACATTATCAATAGTTGGTTCTTTTGTGGTTTTCTCGGGTATCATAATCTCTGTTGTCGTTGCAATTTTTTCTTTTGTGGTTGTCGCCTCTTCCACCCCTGTAATAATTGCTTCTCCGAGTGTCGGTTCTTTAATTGCAGACTCGTCAATAATTGGTTCTTCTACAATCATTTCATTTGTCTGCGGCAAAATCTGGCTGACGACAAAAACATTTTCATCCTCCAAAATATTCATTCTGCCCGGAGTTGGAATCGGGTCAACCCAATAGCCAATACCGTCGGGAATACGCGCGTATGATTTGTTCGGCGGCACTTGTTCGCAGCTTCCGCCGCCAGTAGTATCGCTGTTTTTGTCGCCGGGCGTTGGCTCAATATCGCAATAATCATGACTATTATACGCGTAAGAATCAATCAAAATATCGCTATCATTAAATAATTTCACTGTGTCGTCAGTATTATTAAAAACCGCTTTATTCATATAAACCGTCAGCCAGCTCTTGGGACCGATAACTGCGCCCACCGGAGCTGTGTTGGAGGCCGTAATCATAATTTTATTTATATCGCTTTCCAAACTGTCTTTAATGTACCAGCCGGACAAATCAAAGCTATAGTCACTGTTGTTATAAAGCTCTACCCACTCACCCTGCGGCATATCGCTTGAATCGTTTCCAAAATCAAAGCCGTATTCCTCGCCTTCAGGATTAGGTAAAAATTCATTAAGAACTATCATTCTGCTGGTTAGTCGCAGTTGAATCCGCTCCTCGTCAGTAAAGCCACTTTGGTTAAAATCCACGGTATCCTGCCTCCATCCCCCAAACACTAAATCAACATTACACTCCTCTCCGTGGGCAAAGTTACTCGCGGTGGACGGCAATTTTAATTCAAATGCCCATGTTCCAAGCGCGGTCGTAGTAGCTGTATCAAAAGATAGCAAGGCGCCACTATAGGAAATCGCGCTGTGAAAAACTTCTAATTTAATGGCGTTACAAAAATTATCATTGCCGCTTATTTTTTCGGCGCGCGCTTTATACTGGATATCAAGACTGCCACTGATTTTTGTCATAACCGATATAGACTCTTTATCCTCGCCAAGCTCAACTCCGATAAATCCTCCGATATTTTGATTGGTCGCGGAAAAATCCAAAACAGCCGCCTGCATAGAGTTAACGGAAGAATTTTCAGTATCATTATAATATGCAATGGTTTGGCCAATAGCTAAAAGCCCGGACCAGTTAAAACCGATAATTAATAAAATTGCTAAAATTTTGAATAATGAATTACGAATCATGAATTTATCGTTGGCTCTTTTTTCTTTTTAATTTCCCGCCAAATCTTTTTTCCTTCGTCATAAATTATGATGACCGCGGGAACAATAATAATCAGCATAAAGCCGAGGGGCTTTCTAGCCGTCTCCACCGCGTAGCCGACATAGGGCACATCAAATAAAACTTTTCCGACAATATCCTTACCAGTAATTTCTTTTTGGTCTGGCGCGTTATTAGCGTCTCCTTTGGTGATATATACCGGCTGGCTCCCCTGCACTTTCATTTCGTAAATCCTGTGAGTGATCGGTGTTTTGGTTTTGCCCATTTCACCAAAAGTAATAATATCCCCTATCTTGTAGCTATCGCTTGGCTTAACCACCACCACGCTTCCGGTGTGAATCACGGGCTCCATTGAGCCGGAAAGCACAGTCAGAACTTTAAAATTTCCGGTGATGGGTAAAACCGAAACAACCAGTAAAATGGCAATTACCGCAATCGCTCCGAGAAAAACATAATAAATTATTTTAAATGGTTTTGTTGACATTGATATTTAGTTAATATATTATTTTAATAATATGGCTGGAATTACTATTCCAAAAACTGAATATGAGAGGTTAAAAAAACAATCTGCCGCCTACCGTCGGTTTGCGGCAAAATTCTTTGAATTGATAATAAAAGACCCAATTGAAGAAGCGGTTGAAGATTTTCGGCAAACAAATCTTTATACTGAAAATTTCTTAAAGGATTTAGAATCCGGACTTCGCCAGTCCTCTTACATCCAAAAATATGGAAATAAAACCGCTGCGCCAAGACCTTAAAGAATTTATCCGCGGACACAATCTTGATAAGAAGTGGCAGAAAGCGAAATCTCTTTTTGAAGAAAACATTAAACATCCATCTCTTCACGTTGAACTCCTTGAACCCCACTGGCGAGGTGTTTATTCTTTCAGGCTTGATAGAAAATTGCGAGCCTTGTTTTTTATATCCACTAGACAAGCAGAAATTTTCCAAATCACAAAACATTACAAGAAAGGCTGAAAATTTTCTATTTAATTTTTTTGAAATCATTTTCATTTTATACAACTTGTCTTCGTTTGTCAAAATTCAGCAAAACTGCAATTACCGCAATCGCTCCGAGAAACACATAATAAATTATTTTAAATGTTTTCATTTTTTTAAAAACCTCAATAAGTTGCCCCATTCTTTTTCTGTTATTTCAAATTAACAAATTAAATTCGTTAATTCGTAATTCGTTAATTGAATAATTAACACAAAATGAGACAACCTAAAAGATTTCAAGATTAAGGCGTCCAAGGATTTGGATTATTTCTGCTCTGAACTACTTCCATAACTATACTGGCGGCAAGCGAGTCTGTCTGGACAATATTTGGCGTTGAAAAAGGAAGATTCCATTCAAGTCCGACATAATAAGTGGTGTTTGGCTGTAATTTTCCGGGAAGCGGAATTCCACTTACTAATTCATCCACTGACGCTCCATCAGCGTCAGTTATCATGCTGTCAAATGTACTCGCGTCAAATATATTATTTCCTTCTTTTCGGTCAGCGAGACATCCTCCTTGAACAGTCCCGCATTGCCAGCCCGCAACACTTCCCTCATCCATCCACATAGTAAATTTCAAGTATTGACTCATCTCGCCAAGTCCAAGTCCAATATCGTCAGCGCCACAAGTAGGATCAGGATATTCTGCTTCCGGCTCTGTACATTTGTATTCTTTGTCTACAATATCAGCTATTTTTAATCTTCCCCAAGCCTCATTGCTTGTGACATGCCAACTGATAGTCACCTCTCCTTTATCGCCCGGTTTTATGTCACACTTGCGGAAAAAAACAGCGCCAGGACCCAGGTCTTCTAAGGGATAAGTACAATTATCACCGCACTGATAATCAATTTTTAAATCAATAGTGCCAGCGGTAAAAGTGTTACCCGCGGAAATTTCTGTGTCCTTGAAATAAGCGGTAGTAGCGCCAATAGCAATAGTCGCAACAAGTCCAATAATGCTTAAACTTATAAGTATTTTTTTCATAGAATTTCGCTTTAGCTGCCGCGGGGAGCCCGCTTTATCAGCAGACCCCCGCAACAGCATTAGTCAATTCCTCCTTTTCAGAAATTAATTAGAAACCGTATCCTGGATTATTTCTGTGCTGGACAACTTCAAACTTCAAATCACCAGTAAATCCATCGCTTTGAGCTTCGTTTCCTACAGTATAAGGAATCTGCCAAGCCATACCAAAGTAATAAGTCGCGCTTCCAACTAATCTGCCATCCACTGCCAAACCGTGGCAAACATCATAATTAGTGTGTCCGTCTACTGGCGTACCAATAGGACAATTTGATGTTGCGCGAACTGCGGCAAGCGCTTCCCAAAGTTTATGTTCTTCAGGCGCTATTTCAATAATTCCATCTCTGATATTAGCACACCACCAAGGAGCGCCAGTTGTAGGACAAAGGGTAGCTTGATTAAATCCTAATGGGATAGCGCCGCTTAAAAACGGCTCAGTAGCTGGTTGCCAAATATTGTCGCCTTCTTGCGGGTCAGCTGTTGGAGTTTGTGGTCTATTTTGGAATCCAGGAATTGCTCCTTGGTCTAACCAAAATGAGAATTTAGTGTTTTCTCGCAATTCGCCATCTAATTCAGTATCGCCAGGATTTTTACCAATACAATCAGCATCAGCAGTTAATCCTATTTCCGGTTCTTTACAAGTATTGCCAGTATCAGTCACGCCCGTAATAGTCATTTTTCCCCAAGCGTCATTGTCATAAACATGCAAGCTAAGAGTGTCTTCGCCTTCATCGCCCGGTTTTAAATCAACAAGATTAAAGAATTTCTGCGCGCCCAAATCTGTTTCTGTCCAAGTGCCTTCACAAGGAGTTCCCGGCTGTGGATAATGACTGCTGTCAGGATTAAAACCTGTTTCTGGTTGCCATGTGTAAGTAGCTGGATTAGTGCCAAGTGTACAAACCATTCTATTAAAATGGGCAACGCTGTCTACTTTCAAATCAATGCTTCCTGCCGTAAAGGTATTACCAGTTGAGGTTTCTGTGTCGCTGAAGAAAGCAGTGGTGGCGCCGATGGCAACAGCGGCTACCGCGCCGATAATTGATAAACTAATTAATATTTTTTTCATAATTTTACGTATTTTAATTATTATTTATGTTTCGCCGTCTAACCCAATACGGCCGGTCGACCTATTTATTGTTTTTTCTTTTTTTATTATAAATTAAAAAACCGGATTCACGTCAAAGGACGCAAATCCGGCTGGTTTAATCGGCAATTTTCCACAACCACCACTCCTAAATTTTCGAGATTTAGAAGACATAATAAA
>VMGU01000029.1 GCA_007376745.1 Parcubacteria group bacterium Athens0714_26 | reverse complement strand
AGAAGTCAAAAAACTCCAGCAGATACTGTCTAATGAAGACATAGTCGGACAAGGAATTGATTTTGACCCTGACAATACAACCGGATACTACGGCAAGCTAACCATGCAAGCCATCCAAAGATTCCAAGTTAAATACAACATCGTCTCATCAGGCTCTCCGGATACCACCGGATACGGAGCCATAGGACCCAAGACAATGAATAAAATCAATGAGCTTGTTAACGCGTATAATGCCGGTAATGATGCAGGGGGTGGAACTGGAGCAGGAAGCGTTGTCGGGCAAATAGGGTCATCCATTCAAACAACAACTTCCACCTCAACTTTACAATCAGACCCGTCATTCATAGAAAACATCAAGAAACAAATCAGAGCTCTGCAGGAACTTCTTGTCCAACTGCTTATTCAACTAAGTCAGGAGTTGATGAAGAAGGTTAGGTGATGGTGATTAAAATTTAAAAAATATTAAATTTAAAATTCATAAAATAAATACTTCGGTGAAGACCTGCCTGCCGGCAGGCAGGAATTTTTGGCGGAGTTTTGGATATATAGAAATATCTAATCCGCATAAAGCGGGTGATGTGAGTTATGTACGTTCTTTGGACGCGGGTAGGTTTTATCCGCGTTTTCATATTTACACGCAGGATTTATTCAGCCAAGAGATAGAAATAAATTTACATCTGGATATGAAAAAGCCGAGTTATGAAGGTATGTCCGCGCATAGCGGGGAATATGACGGTGAACTGGTGTCTAACGAAGCGCAAAGGATAATGAATATCGCCGGAGAATTATTTAAGGAAAAAAGTGTTCAGCTTAAGTCTCTGGGATTTAAAAAGAAAGAATCGTTTTTAAATAAAATATTGAAATTTTTTAATTTAACGAATTAAGTCTAATAGGTAAGTGCAACATTCCCGCCGCCTGCCCCTCGAAATCAGAATACTCTGACACTAAACACACAATTTATTTTTTCAAACAAAATGCTTCAAAACTTTAAAATTATAATCGGTTTATTTAACGAAAAATCCACGACTTCTCGCTATGGCTTCGTCAGACATATGGATTTTCCTATAAACCTCTTTAATTTCCAAAGTTTTTCCGCAATGTTTTCAAAAATAAATTGTGTGTTTAGTATAGCTATTCGTTTTAGATATGTTGTTATTCATTTAAAATCCTGATAAAATTTGAATAGATATTTAAATTTTGAATAAGGGAAGGAGACAGTTTATATGATTAAAAGTATGAAAGAAAGCCAACGAAGAAAGAACGAAAAAAATCCTCTTAAACCACGCACGCATTTTCACGCGACTCCTGACCCGGTCTATGTCAAACCAAAAGATTTATCTCCTAAATTAAAGAAATTGATGTTAATTATAGATGATTAAAATATTTTGAGGGGGGAGTCTTATGCCGAAAAAGAAAAAAGAATTAAGTTTTTGGGAACGCGTTGAGAAAATATCTCGGCAGGTAGATAGATGGCCGAAATTGAAGCAAAATCTGGGAGGGTTTGGTAGTAATTACTGTTCGGAATTACAACCGTTGCGTGGTGAATCTCAAGAAGAAACAGAAAAGAGGACGGGATTTAGAATTGAAACGAAGGTGATTCGGATTAAAAGGGGAGCGTAAAAGAATGTCGTAATTTATAAATTAAAAGGAGGTGATTTGCATGAAAATAGGTAAAAACCAGCCGTAATTTCATAATAGGCCGAGAGAAATCTCGGCCTATTTTAATTGGAAAGACTTTTTTATTAATTATTTCCCTAATGTTTTTCTTCCTACCGGCACCGGCGTCGGTCGCTTTCCAGCGAGCGACCGCGCCTATGCCTCGCCTCAACAGCTTTTTGTTATTAAAATTTGAAAGACCAAGCCTGTTGAGGCTCCGGAATTGCCGCACGGAAGAAAAACATTGGGTAATTAATATGATATAGGATGTTCCTTGATGTGCCGCGGAGAATAAGAGGTGTGTAAAAAAGTTTACAGGGGTTAATTTAAAATAATTTTATAGCTGTTTGCTGGGAGATTTTGGGCTTGGTCGGGGAGAACGTAATAGATATTTTTTTGTTTTTGTTTTTCTGGTGTGAAGGTGTCTGTTAGGAACATAATTGTTTGGGTAGGCATGGGTATGCCGCGGACTAAAGTTCCCGATGCCCGCACGATAATGTATTTAGGTATGTTTGGAGGGAGTGATTTGAGCTGATTAGCCATATCTACGTAGTCTTGGCTGAAGGCGCCGGCAGTATTCGGATTTTTGCCCCATAAAATGAAATATGTGGCATATGCCTGTAGAAATAATAGCGCCAGAAAAAGAAAGCAATTAAATTTAAACAGCGATTTAAAGGTGAAATATTTATATAAAAATTTATAAGTTTTAAAAGTTCCCAGTCCTGCCAGAATAAAAACCGGCGGAATCATAATAATGGCGCGCAACGCGTGGGGAATGCCTTCGTTGGAAACTATCACTGGAAGCGCTGTGACAACAAGCCAGGAAAATAAAATCAGCGGCCCGATTTTATAATCGGTATCCGGATTTTGGCTTTTATTTTTTTTAAAAATTTTAATGACGGCGATAATTATTCCAATTAAAAATAAAATTCCTACCGGCCAGAATAATTCCGGCTGGCTGTTGTAGTTGTGCCGCCAATTGCCGTCGCCTGTAACATTAAACATACCAGCGGTTTTTATTACGTTAGTTACCAGACTTTTAACGGGGTTAGGCGAACTAAAAATTGATATTTGTGTTGTGCGGCCGAAAAAATCAGCCGGGTTTTTCAGAAAATATAATCCGAGCGGCAAAGCGGTCAGGAAAGAAACGGCAATAAAAATGGCTGTTAAGCGATAAAATATTTTTTGCGTTCCGCGCCGCTTGGCATCGCGCCAAAAAATAAAAAATATGATTCCAATTAAAAGGGGAGTGGCGCGATACGCGATGTAGCTATTAAAGCCAAGGCCGTAGATTAGACCAGCTACTGCTGGCAATATCCAATTTCTAATTTCTAATATCCAATTTTGAAAATTGAAAATTGAAAATTGAAAATTATTTTTAGTCTGACGTAATGATTTTATCAATAAATATATTGCCCAGACTAAAAATGCAGGCGCCATAATAGCTCTGAAGCCAATGCGGGAAAAATTAATATGCCAAAAGCTAACCGCCATAAAAAAGGAAGAGAGCAGGGCGATAATTTCATTAGCGCGCAAACCTTTTTTATTTTCGGGCGGGACTGCGGGGTTTTTGTCCCTAAACAGCTCTTTTGTGAAGAAATATACGCCTAAAACGGTTAGAATGCCAAAAATAGCGCTGATTAGACGCAATACCCAGGAGAAATTACCAAAAATATGGATGGACATAGCCTGGATATTGATAAATAGGCCTTCGCGGCCGTTATTTTCCGGGTAGAAAATTTTAAAATTATTGGTGGATAAAGCCTCCAGGGCATTGTTGCCATTCATAGCTTCATCGGGATAAAGGCCTGGAGGCAGTACAGTTAAATTGTAGAGCCTTAAAAAGGAAGCTATAATTATTATTAGGAAAACGCTTAAAAATAGAATCGGTTTATTTTTTTTAAAAAAGTCCATTAATTAAGTATATCAAACTTTATGGAATTTGAACCCAGTATATTAGAAAAAGATATTGAACGTCTGGCGAAAGAAGCCGGAGAATATAAAGAACAAAATAAAATTGAAAAAATTGACGAGTCGGTTTTAAAAGCGATTATCGGCAATCGTTTACCGCCAAAACCCATTACGGTAAATTACCAGAATGGAGGCGAGATTGAAAAGCAAAATGAAGTTCCGGATATTTTCCCAAATTATCTTAAAAAAGAATCACCGGAAGTAAAATTAAAAGTAGAGGAATTGGTCAGCGTTGCTTTTAACCGCGGGATTGACGAAGCTGTCAGGGAAGCCCGTAAATCAAATACTTTTATTTTAGACGCATTCCATGATGTTCTGACGGTCAAATTATACGATGAATTAAAAAAGCGCAATCTTTTATAAAATGGATTTATTTATCACAATAAGTTCCTTAGCCGCCGCCGCGCTGATAGTTGGAACGGTGATATTTTTTGTGACTAAAAAAATTCGCCGTAAATATTTTTTTGAAACTTTAGAGCTTAAGCTTTTATTGGTTAAGCTCCGTAAAAATTCAAATCTTAAAAATGAAGAGTGGCAGAAAGAAATAAATTTATTCAGCCAGCTCGCCGGGATTTTGTCCAATTTAAAAATTCCGGTTTCGTTTGAAATGGCGGTTCATTATATCGGCGAATCAATTCTTTTTTACGTGGCCGTTCCCAGAAAATCGGTTCAGTTCGCGATGAAACAAATTCAAAGTTTTTGGTCGGATTCCCAGGTTGAAGAAATTGATGATTATAATATTTTTAACAGCCAAGGGCAAATTTCCGCCGTATATCTAAAACAAAAACAAAACAGTATTTTGCCCATCAGGACTTTTGACGAAGCGGGGCTGGATACTTTTTTGCCTATTTTGAGTGATTTTTCAAAAATTGAAGCTGTGGGTGAAGGGGCGGCTATGCAGATTTTAATTAAGCCCGCGTCAATAAGTTTTAAAAAAAATCTTGAGGGCGTGATACATCGGCTTAAAAAAGGAGAAAAGATTGAAAAAATATTAGCAGGCAATTCAATCAGTATTAATGATATCCAGTCCGCCTTAAGCGATAATAAGGAAAAATCCGATGCCGATAAACCGTTTTTAGACGAGGAATTAATCAAGGCTATAGAAAAAAAACTCGCGAAGCCGTTATTTTCGGTTAACGCGCGCCTTGTAGCTTCCGCGCCCAGTTCTTTTAGGGCGGAAGAAATTTTAAATAATATTATCGGTTCGTTTGACCAATTTGCCGCGCCTCTTAGAAATAGTTTTAAGGCGATAAAACCTAAAAAAGCCGACGAGCTTGTTTTTAAATTTATTTTCCGACAATTTGATAATTCGCAAGAAATGATTTTAGGAAGCGATGAATTATCAAGCCTTATCCATTTCCCGACGTCCTTAACGGAAATACCGAGAATTAAATGGGTTAAAACACGCGAGGCGCCCCCGCCGCAAATTTTAGCCAAGGAAGGGGTTTTAATCGGTAAAAGCGTTTTCCGCAATGAAGAAAAAAATATTTTCATAGGCGATGATGACCGCCGGCGCCACGTTTATCTTATGGGCCAGACCGGCACGGGTAAATCCAATTTGATGGCTAATATGGCGATAGACGACATTAAAGCCGGTAAAGGAGTTGCAGTGATTGACCCGCATGGAGATTTAATAGATTTGATTTTGGGGCTAATACCGGAAAACAGAAAAAATGACGTTATAGTTTTTGACCCTTCCGATTTACAAAAGCCGGTTGGATTAAATATGTTGGAATACGATTTTTCCCGGCCGGAAGAAAAAACTTTTATCATTAACGAGATACAAAGTATTTTTAATAAACTTTTCCCGCCGGAAACAATGGGCCCGATGTTTGAACAGTATATGCGCAATGCGCTTATTCTTTTGATGGAGGGGGCGATTTTCGAGCCAGCGACACTAATGGATGTGCCGAAGGTGTTCACGGATTCAAATTTCCGCGCTGTTAAATTGGCGCAGTGTCAGAATCCGGCCGTAAAGGATTTTTGGGAAAAGGAAGCGGTTATGGCGGCGGGAGAAGGTTCACTCCAAAATATTACTCCTTATATAACATCAAAGTTTAGTAATTTTATTGCTAATGATTATGTACGCCCGATTATCAATCAAGCAAAATCAGCTTTTAAATTCCGCGAAGTTATAGATGAAGGTAAAATTCTCTTAATTAATTTATCAAAGGGCAGAATTGGCGATATAAACGCCGGACTTTTAGGTATGATTACGGTTGGTAAGTTGCTTATGGCGGCACTATCGCGCGTGGACACGGAACAAGAAAAACGTAAAGACTTTTATCTTTATATTGATGAGTTTCAGAATTTTACGACTGATTCCATAGCGGTAATTTTATCGGAAGCCAGAAAATACAGGTTGGATTTAGTCATTGCTAATCAGTTTGTAGCTCAACTTACCGAGAAAATTCGCAATTCGGTTTTTGGGAATGTCGGTTCAATAATCGCTTTCAGGGTGGGTAGTGATGACGCGGAATTATTAGAAAAGCAATTTATGCCGATATTTTCCAAAGAAGATTTGATAAATATGGATAATTTTAATGCCGCCGTAAAATTATTAATTGAGGGGCAAGCTTCTAAACCGTTTAACATTAAAACTTTGATGTCGCCGCGCGGCAACACGGAGTCGCAACAGCAAA
>VMGU01000028.1 GCA_007376745.1 Parcubacteria group bacterium Athens0714_26 | reverse complement strand
TCAAACTCAATCCAGTCATCATCAAATTTTTCGGGATAAATGTTGATTCCCCAAATGTTTGCGCGATTAGAGCCTCCTTCTGATAATAAAACTTCTTCATCAGCATGAAGCTCACCCCCAATTGCCATTATTCCGCTCTCAACATCAACAACAGCTTTTACCAAATCGCCAAATTGCTTTTTGGATATTTCTTGAAGCTCTTGTCTGCTTATGGAATCTCTAATGATTTTTATTGTCATAAACCTATTATAAAATACTTTTATCTCTTATGACACTTCTTATACTTTTTACCCATACCTCAATCCGTACAACACAACACCCGCGGCAACCGATACATTTAATGACTCTTTCCTTTAATATAATCTTTATTATATATCATAATACGTTTTAAATTTCATATCGTAACCGACATTGACAATCATATAAATTTACAGCAAAATACTAAACAGTATAGAGTTTCTGTTATGGAAACCTTGAAAACTAAATAAAATCTGAAAAAGGAGAATTAAAATGAAAGACATTTTTCTGTTAGAAGACAATGGGATGTTTGTTTTATTTGCCCCTCTCAAAGGATTGATATTGGAAATAAACAATGAAGAAAAACAAAAAATTGAAAGATTATTAAATCAATCAAATTTTTGTTTTGAAAACATAATTAATTTATTTCCCGAGATAGACAGGGCTAAATTAATTAAAAAAGAGCTAATGGGTCAGAATAATATTTTACAAACAACAAAATTTTGTCCAGATTCTTTAGTTCTTTTCCCCACTTTCGATTGCAATCTGCGTTGCATTTATTGCTATTCTAAAGCTGGCGAAAAGAAAATAAATATGAACTGGCAAATCGCAAAAACTGCAATAGATTTCGTAATCGAAAATGCGAAGTCAAATGGATCGAAAGAAAACAATCTAGAATTTCATGGCGGTGGTGAACCTACCTGGAACTGGCCAGTTTTTGAGAAAGCTTTTGATTATTTTAAAGAAAAAACAACTGCGGAAGAAATTACACCAAATATTTCAGTTGCCACAAATGGAGTTCTTTCAAAAACCCAACTCAATTGGATAACAAATCATTTCAATTCGGTTCAGGTGTCGTTAGATGGAACAAGAGAAATTCAAAATTTTCAAAGACCAACCGCTGGTGGTGGTAAATCATTTGAAATAGTCTATAATGCAATAAGGACTCTTCTGGAAAACAAAATCAATGTAACAATCCATTGCACTATTACAGAAAAAGGAGTGGACAATATCCCAGAAATCGTTCGTTTTTTTCTTAACGATTTCCCTGGTGCGGCAATACATCTAGAACCTGCCTGTAAATGTGGCAGATGCGCTCAAACAGAACAAGAATTTCCTAACCCAGATTCATTTATTCAAGGTTTTATTGAATCGGAAAAAATGATTCGGGCTAAAAATTCTGAAATTTATTATTCTGGGACTAGTTCTAAATTAACAGAATTTCGCCAAAATTTCTGCGGAGCGTCTTTGCCGAACTTTATTGTTACGCCAACGGGTCTTGTGACTGCCTGCCATGAAGTAGCAGAAAAAGAGCATGCTTTCGCTAATTATTTTATTTATGGCTTTTTAGATCAACAAAATAACAACTTTGTTTTTGACTCAGAAAAAATCAAAAAATTACAAAGTTGTTCCATACATTCATATTGTGAAAATTGTTTTGCTAAATATTTTTGTATGGGTGAATGTTTAGTAAAAAGCTTGAATAAAAACGGTGAAAGAAATTTTCCCAACTTAAATCCTAGGTGTAAAATCAACAGGGAACTCACGAAATATTTTATATTTCAAAAAATTCGTGAGCAAGTCCTAAAAAAGGAGGTGTGGCATGGCCAAGCAAGTAAAGCTGGCTCTTGCTCCTAAGAGCAAGCGTCGGATTAGTTATCTTGCCAATGGGTCAGACGGCAATATTTCTTGTCTAACAAGAACTAGTTGTCCTGGCTTCTGCGCATGTGCAAGCAAAAGCAAGAGCTAAAATCCAGCGCAAAACAAATAGGCAATCTTTTAAAGATTGCCTATTTTTAATTGTCTCTGAATATCCCCTACAACCTCTTTTATTTTAGGAAAATTTTGGCGTTCTTTTTGTATTAACTTAGAAATATTTTTATTTAACATCTGTGATTCATAAATAATATTTAAAGCGCGAACAATATATTCGCAGTTAATAATTTTCTTGGAGCTATAGCCCATACTAATTAATTTTTTATTTATTTTTAAAATATTTTTATCAATATGAAACTTTAGATCTAAACAATGCAATAATTCGTGCCTTAATAATTCAACTCTATTCTTATCAGCGCCAGGCCCGGCAACAATATAGATGGTCTTATCAATTTTAAAACTATATCCTCGCCAATAAGCATCTAAAGAATTAAAAATGATAACTATTTTTTTACTATCTTTAATTGATACGCGAAGAAATTTTACTAAACCATTTACTTCTTTTTTGAATACAGAAATAGGTTTTTTAGATTCTTTTATCTGTAAGTTTTTGAATAAAAGCCAGGTCTTCTTTATTAGAGGTTCCTTAGAAAAATTTTCAAGGTTTGAAAAATATGTATTCCAAACTGATTTTTTATTTATATTTTTTCCTAATAACTTCAAAAATATTGCATTTAAAAGCCAGTACGGATGATATTTCTTCAAAATATTTTGCAGTTGCGGATATTTTTTATTCCAATTATTTTTTAATAAAATATTTCTAAGTTTTTTTCGAGCCCAATACATTCCCCGATTATTATTTTCGTCATCATATCCCATCAAATTAAGCGCAGCAAATAATACAAAAACTTCTTTTGAAATTTTATATTCTATTTTTAGATTATGAGTATGGTTGTTCATATACAAGCAATATCTAAAATATTATCACAAATTCACAATGATATTTTTATTGACCAAACTTTAATCTATACAACACAACACCCGCGGCAACCGATACATTTAGCGATTCTTTTCTCCGAAGCAATCCATTATCATATTTGGGATGGTGAGCCTGCCGAACCATTTTGCCATTCATCGGTATCTCCAAAATCTTATCCGCTTTTTTTAAAATTGCCGAAGGAAGCCCGTTTACTTCATTACCTAAAATCAACGCTATCTTATCCAACTGCCCGTTTTTAACTTTATATTTAAAATACGGCACCGCTTTTTTATCCTGCTCCACCGCTAAAATTTTAAACCCATCTTCTTTCAGCCTATCGAGCAACTTTGAAGTTGCTTGTGCTGAGCTTGCCGAAGCATCCCACTCCACTGATTTCTCCGCACCCAAAGCTACCTTAGCCAACTGCGGTCTGATTTTGCCAAACCTATCAACCGGTACAGGCGTAATACCGCAAAGATATATTTTCTCCACGCCCACTGCATCAGCCGTCCTAAAAATAGAGCCAACATTATAAAGACTTCTGATGTTATGAAGAATTACAACCATCAACCTATATAACTGATTAAAACACCAAAAAATAACAAAATAAAATAATGGTTATCGTCCCGAAATTTCTAAAACTTTCTGCTTTGAAGTAGCCCCCGAAATAATCCGCACCTGCGAAGAGCGGACTTTAAAATACTCCGCCACAACTCTTATCACGGCCGCGTTGGCCCTACCGTCCACGGGCGGCTCCTTCACCGACACCTGAAAAATATCGTGACTTTTATTGGACAGCCCTCCGCTGGCGGCTCCACCCAGCGGCGCAAACAAATCCCCGGACATTTTTTCTATCATCACTTTCTTAGCATTCGGTTTTACTTTCACAATAATTTTCATAAATTGATTATACACTTCATTTCCATTTCACCGATTTCTCCGCGCCCAAAACTACTTTGGTAAGCTAAGAATGTTATAAAAATAACTATCATTGCGTTGTTAAAATAAAATATATATCTTTAAGTTTTTCATCGATAGACTGATTGTCTCCCCAACTACCAACACTATAACTGTTAGAATTATTAGAACCAAAAATTACTAAGCCGCCGCCATACCAAGAACCGAAAAGAATTTGAATCCTGTATTGATGACTGGAATCAAGAATCACGGGAGTGTTTAATTTAAAAACATAATCTTTCTGCGCAAAACCTTCAGGAATAATATTGTTAGTAACGTAATTAATATCCGCAGTTAAATCATAAAGAGTGGCCGAAAAATTACTAACCCCGGAAGCTTCGACATCAACCCGGGCATTAATAATAATAGAATCAACTTGACCCGATAAATTCTTTCCTAAATCCTGAAAATAAGGAATGGGATAAACACAAGAACTGGAATAAGAATTTAACGGACAATTAACTGCGGTGCCTTTATATAATTGAAAGGCTAAGGCATTTTGCGGCCGGTCGGTTACTTGAAAATTAAAGACATCGCTGTAGTTAGAAACCTCTTCAGTATTACTCTTATAAAGAAAAATATAGTATTGATAATCGCCATTAATAAGGGGAATATTGAAACTATAAGGAACCGCGATACTATTTAAACTTTGAAGAATGTCAAAATCCTTAATAACGGTATTGTTGGAATTGAGTTCGGTGACGACAAACCGAATTTTATCCGAATTATTTAAATTGTCGTAGGCACCGGTAAAATTAACAGAATTATCAACGAAAGCTTGCTCTCTTGGTGCTTCGGGCAGGACTCGACTTTTAGCTGCTTCCAAAATAAAATAAGCGTCTTTAACCGCATTGTCTGTTTGCCATTCACCGTTAGGATAACTATTAGAATTAGCTGAACCAAAAATTTGAAAACCATCGCCACTATAAGAACCATAACTAAATCGGATTTGATACTGATGAGTCGAGTCCAAGGGAATTGGCCGACCAAAATCAAAAGTATAATCACGCTGAATATAAGCCATCGTTTCCTTTGAAAATTGAAGACTTTCGCCGTAATAAGGTATGTCAATGTCAACATCGTAAAGATAAGGAGTAAAATTAGAAATCCTATCAGTATTTATCGCCATATTAATAGTGATTTTTCTGACAATTCCAGAAAGACCAATGCCTAAATCTTGATAATTTGAAATTGGAGCAAAACAAGTATTACCATAACTATTAATTGAACAATCAAGACCAATACTTTTATCTAATTGCGAAATTAATACTTGAGGAGAATTATTAATTTGCGCCGCCGGCACTTCTATTTGAGTTAAAGTGGAATCCGAACCCAAACCTTCTTTATCAAACGCTTGAATGGAAAATTTGTAATCGCGGCCGATTTCACTAATGAAAACTCCGGCCGTTGTTGATGCCGTATTAATTACCGCTAAGGTTGAACTCGTATTGCTGATGTCTATGATTTTATAAATCAAAGTGGAAGTGGCGCCGGAATAATCCTGCGACGGCTGCCAACTGAAAATCAATTTCATCGCGCTTAAGCTGTATTGAATATTGAAATTTTGCGGTGGATTGGGCACGTTTCGCGGCTCCGGCAAACTTGAAGAATTTTGAGGATTAGAAATATCCCTTAAAATAAAATCTTCGAGATTGTCGGTATCGTAACTGTTCCCCAAAAATCTATCGTTGTTATTTATCATAGAGTCAGCCGTTGAAGTGGCGTTAGCTTTCCGTTCTAAACTTTTTCCCGCTAAAATCTCGTCGTACAAAACTTCATCAATTATCGAATTACTACTATCTTGCAAAATAATAACGCCATCGTCATAAGCCAAAGGATTTGAATTATTAGAATATCTTAAATCTGGCGACATTAAACCGTCATAATCGTTATGAGCTATCAAAAAAAATCCTTTAGCTGGTATGGTTGAGATAGCGTTAAAATTTAAAACAAGGTTCTTTGTCGAAGTAGCTGTTTGCGAAATTTTTCTCTTAAGAGACCAATTAGTGATATCTATGTTTTGGCCAGTTGGATTATAAAGTTCAATAAATTCGTTATCGGCATTATCAGCACTCCCGGCTTGAATCTCACTAATAACAATATGATTTATACCGACAGCGCTAACTGAAATTGTAGTTGAGGTCGCGGTTGAAGAAACGTTTTGATTATCAAAAACAATTAAACTAACTTGATAATCGCCGACTTGAAAATAAGTATGAGTTGTTGTCGCGATTGAAACCGTTGAAGTCGCACCGTCGCCAAAATCCCATTGATAAGAAACAATTTGACCATCCGAATCCGTTGAAGAGGCGGAGTTAAAAGTAACTAAATCTCCAACGTTTAAGATTTGTGGAGTATAAACAAAAAAAGCGCTAGGCGCTTGATTTGTCTGCGCCGATTGGCAGATTTTTAATTGCGCTTTCGGACTCGGGCAATTTTGGATTTCAAAATCAGCCGAATTATTATCAGAATCAATAAACATATTATTTTGAAATTTCCTTTGAATGCTTTGATGAGTATCTTGATTAGTTATTGGAAAAACCAAACCTTCAACAAAAATGTTTTGCGCCCCACCCCAAGCAACGCTATCTAAAATAGTTCCAGTGTCTTCAGCTCCAAAACGAATAGAAACGAATAGCTACGCCGTTGTCTGGACTAATTATCACTGTAGTAGTTGCATCAGGAGTTACGGGAATATTTTTGTAATCGCTATTTGCCCATAAATAATAGCCGTTTGCCGGAATATAAATATTAGTTGTCCAGGATTTAATACTGGTATCGGTGGTACCGGTTTTGGTTCTTTTAACTAAACGGTAACCGTTAAGATTAACTTGAGCGCTGTTCGGATTATAAAGCTCAATAAAATCATTATCTGTTTTACCAGTGCCGCCAGTAATTTGAATTTCTGAAATTAAAATTTTTGCCGGAGATTGTTGACTGCTATTTGCTTGCTGTTGAGTATTAGCTGCCGTCCCGCTACCCCCAACGGTAGTGCTAACGCCGCCACTCGAAAAAATTATTACTGGACTATTATCATGTTTAGGAGTACCCATTATCATCACCCCTCCCCAGCTCTCACCATTGGCGCTATAAGTATGCCAGGTTAAATCACCAGAACGCTCCATGGTTCTTCTAGCTCCAGGATCACCAGCCGGCCAGTCGGAATTAACCAAAACCTCATCCGCCAAATCGCACTTATTATCAAAAAGACGCAAGCCTTCGCTTGTTTAATTTTTGTACCGCTCGGAAAAACTATTTTTATATTCTCATCTTTATCCAAAACCTGCCACCCCGAAATATCCAACTCGCTTCCTGAAATATTTTTTAACTCAATCCATTCGTCATTGGCGCTCACGGGCCCTCCCATCCAAGCCACTTCATTGATGATTAATTTTTGACGACTGGCTGTTTTACTCGTATTAAAAACACAAACCTGCGCCGGCTGAATCTGATTTTGACTAACAACAACATCTTTATTTATATCCTTATTAATACCAAATACTTTATCGGTCAATTGCTTATCAGTATTAACCTGACTAAGTTTTTCAGCCACGTCCTCATCTTGTGTATCGGTAAATTTCGCCTCAACCGCCGATAAATTATTATCATTTACAACAACATTATTTTGATTACCAGCCGTTGTCACCGCGCTATCTTGAATACCCGAACCAATCTTATCGCTATTTTTATTCGCTAAATTAATTTCAGTAACTAATTTAAAGTCACTATTAGTTTCAGCCGAGCTAAAATTAAATTGAGAAACCAAATTACCAAGTTTATTAAAAATACCAAAAACATAATCCTTAGTCGTATCAAGCACTTGAGCCAAAAAAGATTTAGGCTCATCTCTTACAAAATTCGGATCATTTTTTGCTTTCTCCGCTTCTCTGAAAAACAAATCTATAACACCCGCGGAATATTGAACGGATTTAGTAGAAAGCCGGGACCAATAAGACGACAAAACTACATATTGAGGATCTACTAATTTAATAATTTTAGAATTATCATATTCATAAAAACCCAATAACTGTTGTTTGCCCTCAACGTTATTAGTAATAGCAAAATTCCTCCCATTAATTTTAATGGATTTTGTTTGTAAAACAGGTAATTCATAAACATCAGTTTTATTTATCGTATCAACACTATAAAAATTATTATTTGAATACTTAGCCAACTCATCAAAATATAATTTAAAGTCACTTAAAACATAAGTGTCTTTACTAATTAATCTCTTACTTAACTCTGTATCCGGATTATCCACGGTATATTTCTGCGTATAATCCTCATACACACTATCACCCGGATGCGGGTCATTTCTCGTATGGTCCGGCACCGAAGTGTCCTGAACCAGATGCAAAATATGCCCGAGCATATACATCGCCCGTTCTTTTTCACCGCGTACATAATAACGAATGGCTTTATCCCAAGTAAAATCGGTTTCCGTTGTAATCGCTCCAATATTTTTCTGTTGAGCGGCAGTCAAAACCGAGCCAATAGCTGCTGGGACCTTATATTTAAATTCATTTTGGCTATCGCTATCATTAACCCAATCTTTAGACTTTTCCCAATAACCTACATAAAGCGGGTCAATTTTAAGGTCAAAGCTTAAACCCCTGTCATAAACCGGGTCATAAAAATGATTCATCCATCGCGGGGTATTATCTTCCTGTCTTGCGCCGTCAAGTAAATAACTTGTTAAATCACTGGAAATTTTATCACTGGAAAATTTCTGCGAATAAAACTTTATTGATTCATCAGTTAAATACGCATGCGTATCAATTCCATACGCAAAAACCGCCCTCATGGGCGAAAAAAACAAAACTAATAACATTATAATCTTAAAAATTAAAAACTTTCGAGTTTCCATACGCCTGAATAATTATTATATTTTACCTCAATATCTTTTAACGCCTCACCATTTACCCCATAGACAGAAAACCAAAATATATCTTTCATATCCAAAGACTGATCTATGGTCGGTACAGCCTTAGTAAAATTATTTATAACCTCATCTAATTTCTTTGTAGATTTTATATTATTTAACGCCTCCTCCCACTTTTTATGCGTCAAATATGTATCACTACTCTCATTCGTATCAATCATAAAATACTTCGCCGCCAACTCCATATCGCCTTTTTTCAACGCGTCAATAAACATATTCAAAGTCTCCTGCGGAGTTTTACCGCCATAATTATCCTCTGTTAAAGCCTTTTTATAATTCGCTTCAAACGCATTATAAAAATCAATCTTTTTTTGTAATTCCATATTCTTTTTCGCCTGCGGACTCCAGTAACGGGTCCAGCCCCAGTATCCGCCAAAGCCAAACGCCATAATAATAAGAAAAATTACCGCGTGCTTGAGGTAATTTTTGGTTATAGATTTTATCTCCTGGTTACTGTCTTGGTTAAAATTGTTTTGCCCCTCCATAAATTTATTAAACCTTATTATCTATGTTATTCGGATAAAAATCAAGTGGTTCGCATTATATCACGCAAATCTTATACCCTATTTATTCTGCCGTCTTGGGTTTAATTAAATAATCGTAAATATTAAGCACGGCTTTAATCGCGTCGCCTGCGGCGATATTATTTTGTTTGTATAAAACGGACGAGACATCGCCCGCGGCCCAAATGCCCGACTCCGATGTCTTTTGGGTAGAACAGTCAATAACCACCTCATTCAATTTATTCTTTTGTACCAAATCCCCTAAAAATTCAACGTTGGGCACTGCGCCGATTTCCACAAAAACTCCTTGTAGTTTTAATTCTTTAACCACTCCGGATTTTTTATCCAAATATTTCACGCCCTCAACAAAATCTCCGCCAAAAATTTCCTGAACTTGCGCGCTCGTAATCACCTCCGCCTTGCCGCTCTGTATTAATTTTTCTAAAGTCACGGTGTCGCCTTTTACCGCGTCCAAAAATTCCAATATATAAATTTTGCCGGCATAATTCAACAAATCTTGAGCAGCTTCAAGCCCACTATTTCCCGAACCAATCACGGCCACGCTTTTATCTTTAAAAAGCGGCGCGTCGCAAGTTGCGCAATATGCCACGCCCTTACCATCAAACTGTTTCTCTCCGGGCACGCCAAGTTTTCTTCGCCCGCTGCCCGAACAAACCAAAATAGTTTTAGTTTCTAAAATTTTCCCCGACTCGGAAGTTATTTTAAAACCTCCGCTGATTTTTTCCGCTTTTATCACAATCTCTCCGTCAAAAATATCTATTCCTTCTTGCGCGCGCAAATGTTCTTCCATTTTCTGCG
>VMGU01000027.1 GCA_007376745.1 Parcubacteria group bacterium Athens0714_26 | reverse complement strand
TAAAAATTTCATAATTTTATAGAAGAAATCGCTCTTAATTTTTTAACTACCACCCCTAAAATTTTTAATGTGTAATCCAAATCTTTTCTTGTAGTTTTTCTTCCAAGGGTCACCCTCAAACTGCCGTGGGCCAGTTCCGGCGAGACACCGATAGCTAAAAGCACATGCGAAGGTTCGAGGCTACGCGAAACGCAGGCCGAACCCGTGGAAGCAAAAATGCCGTACTTATCAAGCATTAACAATAACGCCTCTCCCTCTATACCAACAATTGAAATATTAATATTATTTGGTAGCCTCTTCATAGGATCGCCGTTAAGATAAGAATGCGAGATTATTCTTAAAACTTTACCGATAAAATAATCACGCAAATTTTTAAGCCGAGGATTTTCTTTTTCCTTTAATTTATCGGCCAATTTTAAAGCCTCGGCAAAACCCGTAATAAACGCCGCGTTTTCCGTACCGGCCCGCAAATTATTTTCTTGACCGCCTCCAATTATCAAAGGTTTTAATTCAACATTTTTTGAAACATACAAACAACCAACGCCTTTTGGGCCGTATATTTTTGAACCGTTAAAAGTCATTAAATCAACGCCCAGATTTTTAACTTTTAGATTTAAAGCCCCGGCCGCCTGGCAAGCGTCGCTGTGAAATAACGGGAATTCTGAATTAAATTTTTCACGAAAATTCTTAATGACTTCCGCTATTTCTCCGATTGGCTGGATAATGCCTATTTCATTGTTGGCATACATTATTGACACCAAAATTGTATCCTTTCTTAAAAATTTTTTAAGCTCCGATATTTTTACCAGTCCATTTTTATCCACATCCAAATAAGTAACTTCAAACCCCTGGCTCTCCAATTTTTTGGCCGGTTCCAGTACCGCCTTATGTTCAATTTTTGAAACAATGATATGCTTGCCCTTTTTCTTATAATTTTCAGCCACGCCCAAAATTGCCAGATTATCGGATTCAGTCCCCGAACCGGTAAAAATAATTTCATCTTTAACCGCACCTAAAATATCCGCCACCTCTCGTCTGGCATTTTCCATAACCATTCTTGCCTCCCTTCCCGCCGCATGCAAAGAAGAGGGGTTGCCAAAAAAACCTTCAAGATAAGGTTCCATCTTTTTAAGAACCCGCGGATCAATATAAGTTGCCGCCGCGTAGTCAAGATAAACTTTTTTCATACCAAATGAACTTTATTAAACGCATAATTTATTTTTGAAAACATCGCGGAAAAACTTTTAAAATTAAAGAGGTTTATAGGAAAATCCATATGTTTGACGAAGCCATAGCGAGGAGTTATGGATTTTCCGTTAAATAAACCGATTATAATTTTAAAGTTTTGAAGCATTTTGTTTGAAAAAATAAATTGTGTGTTTAATCTATCTAATCGTTTACTAATTTCCCAGTTTACCAATTCCCTAGTTTACTAATTTCCTGATTTACTTATTATTTCGCTTGGAATAACCAACTGTAAATTCTTTTTATAACGACTTTCAAATGACCAAGGTTTCTAATTTCACTAATAAATTTAAACATTATCTTCGGCCTAAAATAAAAACGTTTAAGTGCTTTTTTTCTAAGCCCCTTCATCTGTTCGCGAGTAAATCCTTTAGGAGCATAAACCGCGTCAGCCAAAACAAATCTAGCCCAATCCTCGTCGGACATTTCTTTTAACTCGCCGCTTTCTATTAATCTACGCGTTATTTCCGTTCCGGGAAACGGTTTAAACAACGAAAATCCTGCTCTTTTAAGCCCTAATTCCAAAGAAAAATTAATTGTTTCCATAATATCGTCAATTGTTTCGGTAGGATATCCAATGATAAAAAATCCCGTCACTTCTAAACCGCATTTTTTTATCAAAGTAATTTTTTCTTTAATCACCTCTTTGGTAAGACTTTTTTTCATATCTTTAAGAATTCTTGCCGAACCGGATTCAACGCCCACTGAAATACTGTAAAGTCCGGCGTCTTTCATTATTAAAAGAAGCTCTTCATCCAAAGTATCAAGCCGCACGCCATTCGGACATGTCCAAGAAACATTTAAATTGTTTTCCTTTAATTTACGGCAAAAATCCACCACGAACTGCCGGTTAAAAGTAAAATTATCATCCTCAATATGAATCTCTCTAATTCCATACTGATGATAAAGCATACTGATTTCTCCAATGACATTATCAACGCTTCTAAATCTTATTTTTTTACCGCTAACTAAATATCCGGCGCAATAAGTGCAGGAAAACGGGCACCCCCTGGTGATAATAATCGGAGCGATGGGGAAATTTTTAAAAAAACCTCCGTGCGGCGCCAAAGGATAAGTTTGCGGTTTTAATATATCCCAACTAGGTGTCCCCAACTCATCTAAATCGTCCACAAAAATCTGCTCATTTACTACTGGCCGACCGTCAATCCGCCAAATCAAACCCGGCACCGTAACTAAATCATCTTTGCTTATATTATTATTTCTCAAAAATAAATCCGCCAAACGAGCAAAACCTACTTCCGCCTCGCCCCTAAAAGCCCAATCTATCTCTGGGAAAAACTGAAATATACTGGCAAACGCGCAAGACGGATGAGGTCCGCCTAAAACAATTTTGGTATCCGGAGACAAATCTTTAATCTGTCTGATATATTCCCTAACCCTTACTACATTAAAGGTAAAAATAGAAATGCCTATAATATCATATTTTTTATTTTTTAAAATGTCCGCGAATTTCTCCGGCGTGAGTCCTTCTTTTATGCCATCTAAAACATCAACACGATTTTTTTTTCTTAAAGCGGTAACGAGATAACCCAACCCTATCGGAGGTATTAATTCATCCGGATGAGAATCCGGACGTATTAATAAAACTTTCAACTTTTTCATTTATGAGAATAGATTAAACTTTATAATATGCCAGATAGCCGCTAAGCCGTCCTTCCAATTTATTTTCTTGCCCTCTTCGTATGTGCGGCCATAATAGGATATTCCTATTTCATAAACGCGCCAATTGCCTTTCCCTACTCTCGCGGTTAACTCCGGCTCTATACCGAATCTTTTAGACACCAGCTTATCCTTAAAACTGTCTATTACTTCTTTCTTAAAAACTTTGTAACAAGTTTCCATATCGGTTAAAGTCAGCCCATTCAATAAATTGGAAAGTGCGGTCAAAAAACGATTAGCCATGTAATGATAAACATAAAGTACTCTGTGTGGATCACCACCCACAAACCTTGAACCGTACACGACATCCGCGCGGCCGGAAACTATGGGCGCGATAAGCCGCGGGTATTCACTGGGATCGTATTCCAAATCGGCATCCTGAATCATCACGATATCCCCCGTGGCGCTACAAAAACCGGTTTTGATGGCCCCACCCTTACCCTGATTTTTCTCATGAAAAATATACTTTATATCCGGAATAGTCTTTAAAATATCCCGCGTACCGTCCTTAGAACCATCATCCACAACAATTATTTCTTTTTCAATTCCACCTAAATTCACGCTCTTAACTTGGCGAATAATTTCTTCTATTGTATTTTTTTCGTTGTATGACGGAATTATGATAGATATTTTTTTCATAATTTTTAAGACTTTTTAGCCAAAAAAACAAAATTATAAGCAACAAGACCCGGAACAAATTTAGCGAATAAACCAAACGGATATCTTACCAAGGGTTTGATTTGAACTTTTATAAATCTTTTTTTTAATAACTGATTCAACTCGCCAAAACTGAAATGATTGATATGCGTAGGGTCACCGAGAGACGTATTTTTCTTCCTTCCCCAAAATAATCTTATTCTATTTTTGAGGCTAAAAGCGTTAGGAACTGAACCCACTAAAATACCGCCCTGCTTCAATACGCCAAAAATTTTTTCCAAAACAACCTCCGGAAAATAAAGATGTTCTAAAACTTCCGCCGCCACAACGGCATCAAATTTTCCGCCATCCAAATATTCCCAAGAACCGTTTAAATCAATCTGACTAGTTATAATACCATTTTCTGCGGCTTTTTGCAACGCCTTCGCGTCAATATCCGCTCCAAAAACCTTGTTATCTTTCAAAAAATATCTCGCTAAAGTTCCGTCGCGACAGCCCAAATCCAATACGCTCTTTCCCGCGCCTATCCAGTCATTAAAAAATTTACCGCGCTCATCGCTTAAAACGGCAAACCCCGAAGGCCGTGACCGGTGATGATATTGGTACACCTCCTCAATTCCGTTTTTCATGTTAATTTAATTAATTTTTAACTTATACACGCCCCGTAATCCACCCTTAATATTATAATCCAAAATTCCTTGCTTTTTCAGCTAAATCCCTTCCTTTATCTTTATTTTCTAATAATAAATTAACTGCTCTGATTAATCCATTTGCGTCACCCACGGGAATCACCAGCCCATTAACGTTATTTTTTATAATCTCTCCGGCCAGACCCACATCCGTCATTATAACCGGTAAGCCGCACGCCATAGCTTCAACAACAGTGCGCCCATAACCCTCATAATTGGAGGTCAGTAAAAAACAATCCGCTGTCTTATGGTAAGAAATCAAATCATCTGTCCATGGCTCCAAAACCACGCTGTCGTTTAATTTTAAATTTTTAATTTTCAATTTTAAATTATTTTCTTGACAATTTCCGCCATTACCTCAATAGCCAAACCGATATTTTTTTCCTTAGTTAATCTTGAAGCCATTAAAATTATAAAATCAAAATTCGGGTATTTTTTCTTTACGTCTGTTTTAATTTCTAAAGATTGAATTTTTTTAACATCAATATAAATCGGCAAAACTTCCGGTTCATTCTTAAGCTTCAATCCCACCGCGGTAAAAGACCTTTTAATTCGTTCCGAAACCACCCTTATTCTGTCGGTTCTGGGCAATAAAAACTTAGCTGTTAAAATCCTGATTTTATTCAAAAAAGATTCGCGGGCGAAATATGGGCTTAAAAAATCCGTATGAACTTGAAGCTGTAAAGAGAAACCATAAATCAATTTTAAAATATAGGCCGCGAGTCCCGTCTCAAACGGGTCTTGAGCGGTAATCACAAAATCCAACGCGCTATTTCTATTTTTTAAAATTTTTTTAGCGATTAAAACAACTCCTATAAAATAAAATGGTTTTACAAAAGTATGCACCGGATAAACAAAAACATTGCCAAATTTAATATCCTTAAAATCAGCATTTTTAACCGCGACAATAATATGCAATTCATCAAACAAAGCCCCGTATTCCATCATCCGATTCTGAGCCGAAGAGCCTTTCAAAAAAATATTACGGTCGCTTGATAATGATAAAATTTTCATATTTTTTTAATAAATCTACTGTCGCCGAAATCATATTTTGCCGGGAAAATAAGGCCGCTTTGTCCCTGGCTTTTTCGGCTAATTTATTCTTCAGTTCATCGCTCATAAATAATCTGATTATCGCTTCTTCTAATTGCTTCTTATTATTATATTCAACTAAAATGCCGTTCTCCTGGTTATCCACCACCTCTGTATTGCCGCCTACCCTGGTGGTTATAACCGGTAGCCCCATAGCCATAGCTTCAATCAATTGATGGGACAACCCTTCATATCCCGTATTAAGAACAAAAATATCAGCCGACCTCATATAAACAGCTAATTCATTTTTAGGCAAAGCGCCAACCAGCAATACATTATTTTCCAAATTTAAATCTTTTGTTTTTTTATCCAAATTTTCCCGTTCGGGCCCGTCGCCGGCGATAATCAATTTTAAATCAGGAATTTGTTTTTTGAGCCCGGAAACAATTTCGATCAATAGACCAAACCCCTTCCATAAAACCAATCTTCCCGCCGAAATCATAATTCTACCCGACAAATTTAATTTTTGCCTCGCCTCCTCTTTAAACATTTTTATTTCCGTGGCAGAAACGGCATTATAGATAACTTTTATATTTTCTTTCTTCGCTCCCCAATTTAAAATTGTATTCTTTAAATAATTGCTTGGCGTAATCACAAGGTCTGCCCTACACACGACAAAATTTTGGCATCTGCGCAGAATACTTATGAAAATCCCGTATCGCTTGCGCTGAAATTCATCCATTAATTCTTTTACGCCGTAACGCTGCACACCCTGCTCCCACGCATAATCACCGGTAATTCTAACGACAAATTTCTTGCGCAATATCAAAGCGGCAAGTAAAGAAATAAATGACGCCCCAAAAGAAGAATCTACGCACAAAATTAAATCAGCCCCCCGCCCCAGCCACAAAACTTTTAAAAAATACACGAGATGCCGAATACCCTTAGGCCATTTATTAGAAACCACGTAAATCAATCCCTTGCTTGCCTGTTCTTTTACCCCATAAGTCAAAACACCGATATTATAGTCAAAACCAGGCAACTCTTTCAATAAAATAGAGCTATAAGTGGCTGGTCCGCCGATATCCGGAGGAAAAATTCCGGTAGTAATTAAAATTTTTTTCATGCGATAAAAAATTATCTCTGGTTAATCAGCTTATCAAAAATTGCCTTAAAGTAACCCGAAAGCATATCCCACGAATAGTTTTTTTGAACCATATACAGAGAATTTTCAACAACTTTTTTCCTTAATTCGGAATTATTCAGGATATATTTAATTTTTTGGGCCAGATTTTCCGCGTCATCAATTTCAACAAAAAAACCGGTGACTCCGTCAACCAAAAAATCAACAATGCCTCCGGCGCGAGTGCCGATAACCGGAATACCCGCGGCCATTGCTTCCAAAAAAGAATTCCCAAGCCCCTCGGAACGGGAAACCCTCACGAATATATCCGATATTTTTAAATATAACGGGATATCCTTCTGCGCTATCTGGCCCAAAAAAATTACTTTATCTTCTATCTTTAAATCCTCAACTCTTTTCTTTAATTTATTTTGTTCGGGGCCTCCGCCGATAATCAGACATTTAATCGGCGTTTTATCCTTTAATTTGCCTATCGCCTCCACTAAAACATCGACTCCGTTTTTATAAACTAATCGTGAGGTAGTTACCACCACGTATTCATCTTTAATCCCAAGACCTTTGCGCGCCAACTCCATCTCGCCATCATCATACGTTGTGCTAAAAAAATCTAAATCAACGCCGTTGGGAATCACTTCAATCGGGCAGTTCGCTCCCCGCTTTATTATAAAGTCTTTCAAATAATTGCTTATCACCTGGATATAATCGGCTTTTTGAATTATTTTTTTACCGAAAAACCCCACTAGTCCAAACTTACCGAAAATAAGATGCCTTTCGCAGTCGCCTTCCTGGATAGTAAGAAGCATGGGTATATTCGGATGGCTTAACTTAAAAAAAAGAGCCGCTATACCTCCGTAAGACGCCATCATCGCCCAAATAACTTTAAAATGATTTTTTTTGTGAAGTTCTTCCGCCGCCCGCCAAGCCTTAAAAACATAAATAATTTTATCAAAAATACGCCCGTATTTTTTATGACCGCTACCGCCATACCCCACCCTTATAATTTCGGCATTTTCCTTATTTTCTTTAATAAGCCAACCTTTATCGAATTTATAAGTAAAAATAGTAAAACTAAAATCTTTTAAGCGTTTTATTATTTCTCTAGCCGCCACTTCGGCGCCGCCCTCAAACGGATAATAAGCAAGAGAAAAAAACGCTATTTGTGGTTTTTCTTGTAACATTTATATATATGAAAATGTTATCCTATATATTAAATCTAAACAAATAAGCACCTGTAATTTAAACATATAACTCGCGCCATCGTAACACGGGTAATATTATACAACTAACAAAATAATGATAAAGATTCTGTATATCATAACCAAATCCGATATCGGCGGGGCCCAGAAATATGTGGCCGACTTAATTTCTAATCTGGATAAAAATCAATTTAAAGCTAAAATCCTTTATGGCAAAACTCATTTAAAATGGCTTTCCAACAAAGTTCATCCTTGGTTTTTATTTTTTAACGACTGGATGGCTATTTTTGAATTGCTTAAAGTTTACAAAAATGAACAACCCCACATCGTGCATCTTAACAGCTCCAAAGCCGGAGTACTCGGCTCCGTGGCGGCTTTTTTTTACAACAGGGATAAAAAACATCAATTAAAAATAAAGATTGTTTTCACCGCCCATGGATGGGTATTTAATCCCACCAATGCTTTAACGCCGCCGGTGCGCTGGTTCTATATTTTACTGCACAAAACAAGCTCTTTATTCCATGATAAAATAATTTGTGTTTCCGAATACGACAATCAACTGGCCACTCTCTACAAAATAGCCCCCAGCCAAAAATTGATTATTATCCATAACGGCATTAACCCCGATATTAAATTTTTAACGAAATTAGCCGCCCGGAAAGAAATAATAAAAAAACTCGCGCCTAACGACACAAAATTAGAGCCAAAATTCCCGTGGATCGGCTCAATCGGCAGACTAACCAAAGAAAAAGATTTTGAAACCCTCGTTGAAACAGCCTCGTTAATCCATAATTCCTATTTCTTTTTAATCGGAAACGGCAAAGAATACAAAAAAATAAAAAACAAAATAAACGACCTGAAAATCGGGAATCGGCTTTTTGTCATTGAACCGTCCGGAGGGGATTTTAAATACTTAAAAGCCTTTGATATTTTCGCGATGTCGTCAATTAAAGAAGGTTTGCCATATATTTTACTAGAGGCTATGGCGGCGGAACTCCCATGCGTGGTTACACGCGCGGGAGGCATAGCGGAAATAATAGAAAACCACAAAAACGGACTTATAGTTGCCCAAAAAAATCCGGGACTGATAGCAAAAGCCGTTAACATCTTATTATCCGATAAAAATATATCCGATGAGCTAAAAAAACGGGCTAAAGAAATTATCTTGGCTAAATTCCATATCAAACATATGATTCAAGCAACTGAATCCGTGTATAGAAACTTGATTTAGAATTATATGGATTTTTTAAGCAATTCTATATCTTGCTGGAGAGAAACATTATTGGGTACTAATTTAAACGCGTCTTCAAAATATTTTAGAGCATCAATGTTTCTTCCTATTGTTTTATAATAATTACCCAAAGCAATCCTTAAAGTAGCGGAACCGAGATTAGAACTTATACCCTTTAATAAAATACCTTCTGTCTCACCGGATTTTTCTTTATAGCTATATTGATAAATAGTCGCTAATTGGATATAGGCGTCTTCGTTAGCCGGTTTAAGGACAATGGACTTTAAGAAATTTTCTTCCGCTTTTGAATAATTTTTCAAATAAAAACCGTATAAATCCCCCAAATTATGGAAAATGACGTAATCTTTCGGCCGTATTACGGCCGCAAAATTCCACGCGTCAATCGCGCCCGTATAATCCCCCATCAATTTACGATAACTGCCCAAATCAAGCCATTGATTTAAATAATTATAATCTTGCTTAACCAAATCATTTATTTCATTGATTTTCTGCGTGAATAATTTTTTACTGTCTTCGGGCAATGAAGTTTTAAAAATAATCGGCTCGCTAATAATTTTTAAAGCCAAAGATTTTAACTTTGCGTCTTCGGTTTTCGCGGCATCATTTTGTTCTTGAAACTGAAGAGAAGTTGTGCTGTTTTGATTTTGCGCCGCCAAATCAGGCTGTCCTTGCTGCTCGTTGTTAACACTTATTGGATTAGGCCTATCGCCTGAACGCAAATCAAACCAAATATACCACCCCGCAAATCCCGCCATCAAAACCAATATTATTATATATATTTTTTTCATTGGATTATTATAATCCTAAAAAGAAAATTTGTAAATTCTAAACATTTCTTTGGAATTTTGACCGTAAATAATTTTTACCGGCTCGAGCCCCTGTTTTATTAAATCATCTTCAAACATCAAACTAATCGTCGTATCCTTCTTAAAAGGATTTAAAAGCGTGTTTTCGGTACTTTGAATAAAATAAATTTCAAAATCCTTTAAATAGCCCGCCCCTTTATCCCTTATCAACGAAATAAAATTTTCAACGTAAAAAGTTGGAATACTGTGATAAAAAAATCTCCGGTAAAAAATCCACTGCAAGGTAGGCATAACGATATTGTCGTTATAAACAAGCAAAAATTTACTCTCTTTAATTCCGGATTGTTTTTGCGCGAATTTACGAATAACATCGTTCAAATTCTGATTATCGGCCCCGGGAATCACTGCCGACTCTTTATACTTAAATTCTCTTATTAAATAATTATCCAGTTTTGCGATCCCGTAATCGGGAAAATTGGTAAAATTATTATTTATTGAATAAGCAAATTCAAAAACCACAAAAACCACTATAAGCGGCCTTGCCAAATAATAAAATTTCGATATTGCCTTCGAACTCCACAACTCAAACGCTAAAAATCCCGCGAAAAAATAAAAAGCTGGGCCATAAAGAGATAAAAATCGGTGAGCTGATCCTATCTTCATCAGCAAAACAGTCAAAGAAAATACGTAAATCCACCAAAACAAAAACCTCTTATCTTGTCTTTTGGCAAAAAGAAAAATTGAATAAAAAAATCCCGCGCCAATGGCAACCATAGCGGGTATGCCGTAAAACTCCAAAAGATTTTTGCCGATATCTTTAAAGGGCGACTGTATCTTTCCTAAAAGACCTGTCCACTCTGGCGCATTTTGACCAAACAAATAAGCAAACTGTAAATCAAAATGACCGCGGGTTTTATAAAGAAAAATATTATAAATAATAACCGGACTGAATAAAACTAACGTTATTAAAAATGAAGCGTAAAACCGCCACTGTTTAAAAATTTTCCTGTCGGCAATAACCAAATACAAAAGGTAAACGAATGCCAAAAATACTCCTATGTACTTGGTAAGCAACACCAACCCAAAAGTTATCCCGAAAACCCACCACCATTTTTTATCTTTTAAAAACCTGAAGAAAAAATAAATGTTAAGCAAGACAAAAAACAAAAGAATCGGCTCCATTAAAGCTGTGCGCGAAAAAGCAACCAACGAACTACTGACTGTAAAAAGAAAAGCCGACAACAAAGCAATCGTCTCGCCAAAAAACATCTTTACTAAAAGATAAAATATAAAAACCGAAACTGTCCCCAAAATTATACCGGGCAGACGCGCCACCAATAAAGAATCGCCGAAAATACGGAAAAACAAATTCTGAATTATAAAAACTAACGGCGGGTGGTCGTGAAAAGAAAGATGCGTCCAATCCGGCAATTGACCGTCTTTGTACCAATCAACCGGCTGAGTTTGAAAATTTGTCCCAAGATAA
>VMGU01000070.1 GCA_007376745.1 Parcubacteria group bacterium Athens0714_26 | reverse complement strand
TAATATGTTTAATAAAATAAAAAAATTTTTGAAACAAAATATCGGTTCTTTAATTTTACCTTATTTGCCTTGGCAGTTTTGTGATTTTGGATTTTCAGGCAGAGTAATTATTGAACCCACCAATGCCTGTAATCTTAGATGTCCGCTTTGTCCCACATCCGAATTAAAAAGAATAAAAGGCTTTCTTCCATTAGAAAATTTTAAAAAAATTGTAGACGATATACCGGCCTTAAAATCAATTAATTTTGGCTGGTCTGGGGAGCCGCTTTTAAATAAGGATATCTTTAAGATGGTGAAATACGCAAGTTCTAAGGGTATTGAGACCGGGATCAGCACCAATACTATTTTTTTAAATCAATATATAGATGAGGCCTTAAATTCGGGGCTGGACGATCTCATTGTTTGTCTTGATGGGGCGAGTAAGGAAACCCATGAGAAGTATCGAATAGGAAGTGATTTTGAGTCAATAAAAAATAATATTCAAGAATTTTGTCAAGAAAAAAAACGTAGAAATTTTAAAAAACCACGGGTTACGTTACAGTGCTTATTGACCAAATATAACGAACATGAGGTGCCGGTAATTATAGAATTAGCAAAAAATTTGGGAGTGAATAGTTTGGACCTTAAAACTCTTTCTTTGGGCAGCGGCGTTGCGCTTACTGAAAAAATAAAAAGAGCCAAGGAATTCTTGCCATCAGACAAGTATTCGCGATATGAATTAAAAGACGGGAAAACTATTCTTAAGTCTAAGCCGAAACTTTGCTCTTGGCTTCGTCAAAGTGTTATTTTGTGGAATGGCGATGTAACTAGTTGTTGTTATGATTTTGAAGGGGATTTAAAGATAGGAAATGTATTTAAAGACGGTGGCTTTAAAAAAGTGTGGAAAGGCGAGAAATATAAAAAATATCGCAGAAAAATTATCAGAAGAGAATTTGATTTATGTAAAAATTGTAGTCGTACAGACGAATATACGAAAAGGATTAATTTTTATGACTGAGACTTTTCAACAAACTCGCGAAGTAATTATATACGCCCAAAAATATATTCAAGGTAAAACCATTGATTTGGGGGCGGGTTCGGCTAAATACCGGGAAATAATTAGCAAAAAGGCAGAAAGCTATATAGCTTTTGACATGGTGCCCAGCAAGAATATAGATGTGGTAGGAGATGTATTAAATTTACCCTTTCAGACAGAAACCTTTGATACTGTTGTTTCTACTCAAGTTTTGGAGCATGTAGAAAAGCCATGGATTATGGTTCAAGAGATTCATCGAATATTAAAGAAGGACGGTTTTTGTATTTTAACTGCTCCCTTTTTAGGCCCTTATCACGCAGATCCCCATGATTATTTTCGATTCACAATAGAGGGGATGAAGTCGCTATTTAAAAATACGGGCTTTAAAACAATAGAGTGCTTTAGTTAAAACAGAATAATTTATTCCGCTGTTTGTATAATTGCAAAAAAAATATGAAAATTTTATTAATTAATCCACCCGTTTTTAATGATAAGGGTTATTGCGTATCTTATAGTCCGCCTTTGGGCCTGCTTTATCTGGCGGCATTTTTAGAGAAAAACGGTTATCCTAATATTGAAGTACTCGATGCTGATTTGGCCGGATTAACCTGGGAAAAACTAAAAAATTTATTTATAAATGAAAAGCCAGACATTATTGGTGTTGGCGGTACGGTTATGCTCATGCCAGCTTTGATGAGAACAATCGAAGTAGCTAGGCAGATCCTACCGAATTCTTTTATTGTTGCCGGCGGTTGGGGGCCTTCTAAAGAGCCCGAAAAGGTTTTAAGGGCATATAATAAGGCAGTTGATTGTGTGGTTATTGGCGAAGGAGAGATGACTTTATTGGAGTTAGTTAGGCGGATAGAAAACAAGAAAAGAGATTTTAATGACATTGACGGCTTGGCCTTCTTAGACCAGGATGATAAAGTCGCATTTACCAAGTCAAGAGAAGTGATAATGGACTTAAATACCCTGCCTTGGCCAGCATGGCATTTACTTAAGCCAGATTTTTCTAAATACAGGGGCATGCATGGTCAATTCGAAGGAATGTCTCGTCCTGTAGTCACTATGTTTTCTGCTAGAGGGTGTCCTCATCGTTGCACTTTTTGTAGTTTGGGTTCTAAGATTTGGCGTTATCGTAATACAAAAGATGTTGTTGATGAGATGGATTTTTATAGGACCAAGTTCGGAGCTCGATCCATCCAAATTTACGATGATGAATTTATTGGTATGAGCCCCATGCAAAATGAGCGAGTCAAAGGATTTTGCGATGAAATAATTAGAAGGGGGTTGCATAAAAAATTAGCCTTTTTAGTTCAAGGACGTTGTAGCCAGTTTATCAACCTTGATGTTTTAAAAAAGATGCGGGAGGCTAACTTTATTTGGATTTTGTGGGGAGTCGAATCCGGTTCTCAAAAAGTTTTAGATTTCATAAAAAAAGATATTAAAATAGAAAATGTTTATCGAGCTTTTGATTTGACCAAGCAAGTTGGTATTAAATCTTTAATGTTTATTATGGTTGGTTTCCCCAAGGAAACCCCCGAAGATGTTAAATTGACAGCTAATTTAATAGAAAAAATTAAACCCGATCAGGTTAGAATCCACATTACCACTCCACACCCTGGTTCAGAATTAAGAAAATACATGGAAGAACATAATCTGATTGACGTATACGATTATTACAAAGCAGACCATCGATA
>VMGU01000026.1:6990-13224 GCA_007376745.1 Parcubacteria group bacterium Athens0714_26 | reverse complement strand
ATTTTCCAGAACCGCTTTGGAGGATATCAAAATAGGCAATAAAATTATCGTAAAAGCCGGTGAAGTTATTGATAGGGAGGCGGCAGAATCAATCATAAATTCTTCGATTGAATCGGTTAAATTAAGGTCGCCGATTACTTGTAAAACTTTATACGGCCTTTGTTCCAAGTGTTACGGTTATGATTTGGGGAATAATGACAATGTTAAAATCGGCGCCGCAGTCGGAATAGTGGCGGCGCAGTCCATTGGAGAACCGGGTACCCAGCTTACAATGAGAACTTTTCATACAGGCGGCGTTGCCGGCGCGGACATTACTCATGGTTTGCCCAGAGTTGAAGAAATTTTTGAAGCCCGCCCGCCCAAAGGAAAGGCGTTTATAGCCGAAGAGGACGGGGTAGTGGAAAGTATTGACGAAAAAGGGCTGCTAAAAATTGTTAAGGTAAAATCCCAGACTAAAAGCAAAAAAGAAAAAATAATAGAATATCCTATCCCCCGGACTGCAACGCTTTTTGTAAAACATAATGATTTGGTTAAGCGCGGTGACCAAATCAGCGAAGGTAATCTGGATATTAAAGAACTTTTCAAATATAAAGGCGGCAAAGCGGTTGAAAAATATATCATCAGCGAAGTACAGCAAATTTATTTCAATCAGGGTGCTTCTGTTAACAATAAACATCTGGAAATTATCGTTCGCCAGCTATTTTCCAGGGTGCGCATTAAAGATTCAGGAGATACAGATTTTATTCAGGGCGATATTGTGGAGAAATCAAAATTCTTGGAGGTTAACCGTATGATGAAAAAAGCCGGTAAAATGCCCGCTAAAGCCGAGCAGCTTTTAATGGGTATAACCAAAGTAGCGCTTTCCACAGAAAGCTTCTTATCCTCGTCTTCTTTTCAGGAAACCGCCAGGGTTTTGATAAATGCGGCCTCTGAAGGTAAGACTGATTATTTGCGCGGCCTTAAAGAAAACGTAATTATCGGCCGGCTGATTCCGGTAGGTAAAAGCATGGTTCATAGGGAATTGGGCGAAACGCAAGAAGGAGAGGATATTAAGCAGGAAGAGGAATCCTAAAACAACAGCGATGAAGCTTGCTAATACCGGTTTTATCTGTTAAATTAAATTAAACTTTTTAATCAAAATAAGCGTCATATGTCAAAAAAGAAAATAGACAATTTAACCCCGCAACTTTACGAAATAGCATTTATTTTAATGGATCCGAGCGAGTCAGTCGCCATTATTAATCTTTTGAGCCAATACAAAGCAACTATAGTGCATAAAGCGGAGCCTGTTGACATCAGGCTTTCTTACCCCATTAAAAAGCATTCTGCTGCGTATTTTGGTTATATACAGTTCAAAGTTAACGCCGAAGACATCATTAAAATAAAGGAATCGTTAAAGTTAAATCAATCAATTCTTAGATTTTTAATTATTAATTTATTAAGCAAAAAGGAGCAGCCGGAAAGGCGGATTGAAAGTAAAAATAGTTTTAGACCGGAAAATCCGGTGCAAACCGTTTTGACTAATGAGGCACTTGAAGAAAGGCTGGAAGAAATATTGAAGTAATCCCTGCCTGCCCTGCCTACCGGCAGGCAGGCGGCAGGTAGGTATCGCTAATAATATTTAAAATAATGCGAATAAATCTGAAATTTTACAAAATTAGCGTTATTTGCTACAATTCGCGTTATAGTTCGACCTTGCTCACTATCTTATTATCCTAAGCTTGTCGAAAGATTAGCGAACACTCCTCTATGAATTTAAACAAAGTATTTCTTATTGGTAATTTAACCAGAGATCCGGAACTTAGAGCCTTGCCTTCAGGCGCGGCAGTTGTTTCTTTTGGGATAGCTACTAATCGGATTTGGAAAAATCAGCAAGGCGAACAGCAGAAAGACGTGCAGTTTCATAATGTTGTTGTTTTTGGCCGTCAAGCCGAAATTGTGAAGCAATATTTAACAAAAGGCAGTTTGGCTATGATTGAAGGTCGGATTCAAACCAGTTCATGGGACGGAAAAGACGGGACCAAGCAATATCGAACGGAAATCGTGGCAGAAAGAGTTCAGTTTGGTCCGCGAAACGCCACAAAACAAGGAGAATTTATTAAAAATGAAACATCGCCAGCCATGAATCAAAATCCGCCAATTCGCGAAGAATTGCCGGAAATTAATATTGACGAAGGCGAAATAAAACCGGAAGATTTGCCATTTTAAAGAAGTAATCGCGAATATCGCTAATAATATTCAAAATAATGCGAATAAATTTAAAATTTTACAAAATTAGCGTTATTTGCTACAATTCGCGTTATTAGTGAATACTCCTATGCAACAATGTTTTTTTTGTTCCCAAAATTTAAAAGATGTAGATTATAAAGAAATTGATTTGTTAAGGCGATTCGTATCCGGCCAGGCTAAAATAATCGACCCTCGTTATACTGGAACATGCGCTAAGCACCAGAGATCCTTGGCAAAAGCCGTAAAAAGAGCTCGTTTTCTGGCTTTATTGCCATTCGTCCGCCGCTAATGTTTCCCTTTGACCAAAAACTTTTTAATTTTATTCATAATCTGGCCGGCCAGAGCCGTGTTTTGGATTTCTTGGGAATATTTTTAGCCGACTATCTCGGATATTTTTTAGCTGTCATCGCCTTGTATCTAATTTTTTCCCGAAAGAATGTTATGGCTCGTTACCGTTATTTTTTATTTACCGCGCTGACGCTGATTATTTCCAGGGGTTTATTAACCGAAATTATTCGATATTTTTTGCCCCAATCAAGGCCGTTTGTGGTTTTATCTTTTAGTCCTCTTATAAGCCCGGATTTCTCGGCTGGTTTTCCTTCGGGACACGCGGCTTTTTATTTTGCTTTAGCGTTTTCTATTTTTATTATTAATCGCCGGTGGGGATGGATTTTATTCGCCGGCGCGTTACTGATGGGTGTTGCCAGAATTTTTGTAGGAATACATTGGCCATCCGATATAGCCGGGGGGATAATGGTCGCTTTTATCAGTTTTTTGATTTCTTATTTTGTGCTGAAGTCAATTATTCCCATTGGATTGGGGTCTGCCCAAGCCGATAAAACTCCGTAAAACTATAAAGACCGCCGGATAGTTTTAATATGGATTAGCCAAGCTTTATTTTTTTATGAATTCAGATTCTTCCAAAACAATTTTGGTTACCGGCGGTTGCGGATTTATCGGTTCTTATTTATGCGAAAAATATCTTAACGAAGGGCATCGCGTTATTTGTCTGGATAATCTTCAGACCACTCACTCTACTAGAAACATAAATCATCTTTTGGCTAATAAAAGATTTACTTTTATCCACCACGATATTACAAACCCGATTAATTTTAAAGAAAAAATAGACTGGGTTTTTAATTTTGCCTGCTCGGGTTCTTATACCAGTTATCAGTATGACCCGGTTCACACCACCAAAACCAATACGGCAGGCGTTATTAATATGCTTGAGTTGGCCAAAAAGCATGGCGCCAGAATAATGCAGTCATCCACTTCCGAGATATACGGCGACCCCTTGGAAAATCCTCAAAATGAAGAATATCGGGGTAATGTTAATATGCTTGGCCCTAGGGCCTGCTATGACGAGGGTAAAAGATGCGCCGAAACTTTATTTATGGATTATTACCGCGAATACGGGGTGGATATAAAAATAATCAGGATTTTTAATACTTACGGGTCCAATATGGATTTAAACGACGGTAGGGCTATCACAAATTTTATAGTTAATGCTTTGGACGGCAAAGATTTGGTAATTTACGGCAATGGTTTGCATACCAGAAGTTTTCAGTATATTGACGATTTGGTTAGGGGAATAGATTTAATGATGAAAAAAGAAAATTTTACCGGCCCAGTAAATCTTGGAAATCCCGGGGAGATGGCTATGAGTGATTTGGCCGAAATGATTATTAAAAAAACCGATTCAAAATCAAAAATTGTTTTTAAAGAAAAAGCCATGGACGACCCGAAACGCAGGTGCCCTGATATAACTTTGGCTAAAAAAACATTGAAATGGGAACCGAAAATTTCTTTAGATGAAGGCCTGGGTAAAACTATTGAATATTTTAAATCTGTGCAGCGTCCTGATAAAAAAATTCTTGTGTTTGCAGTGACTTATTATCCGTATTTGGGGCCGGCCGAACAGGCTTTGTTTGAATTGTCAAAAAATATGCCCGATACCGAGTTCCATATAATCACTTCGCGGCTTAGCAGGGATTTGCCGCGTTTTGAGCGGCTTTCCACCGACTCTATACATCGTGTTGGCATAGGTCACAAAATAGATAAGTATCTTCTTCCTGTGCTCGGCGCGATAAAAGCTTATAAGCTTCACAAAGAGCATAAATATAAATTTGCCTGGTCAGTAATGGCGAGTTACGGAGGATTATCGGCTTTAATTTTAAAGTTGATTGATAAAGATATTAATTTTTTGCTCACTCTTGATGAAAGCGAAATCGCCAAAAGGAGTTTTATAAAATCCAAAATATTTATTCCTTTTTATAAAATATTATTTAAAAAAGCTGACACGGTTTATTTATCGGATATTTCTCTTGAAAGGCACGCGAAAATAGCCGGAGACAAGGCTGATATAGCTGTGATGTCCAGTGACAGTAAAAGTTTTGTTGACCAGGTGCGGCACACTTACGCCAGTCTTATAAATAAACAGGATAAAAAATTGCCCCGCCCCAAATAGCAAAAATGCCTCATAGGGCATTTTTTATTTAATATTTTGTGGTGCCCGAGGAGAGACTCGAACTCTCATGGATGTAATCCGTACGATTTTGAGTCGTATGCGTCTGCCAGTTCCGCCACCCGGGCATGATTATTTTTTTAGCCATTCCTTTTCTGAACCTGATTTTAAATACTTTTCTTTTTCTCTATCTAATTTTCTATTTTCAAATCCTTCCCAATATATTAATTGAAAAGGTTTATATGGACAAGTTGTTTTTTCTTTACCTGTTTGGTGTTGCGAAAACCTTCTTTTAAGATTATTAGTTAGACCAACATAAACATATTTTCTTGTTAGGCTTATGGCATAGGCATAATATATCATGTTATTTTGAGTCGTACGCGCCTGCCTGCCGGCAGGCAGGTCTGCCAGTTCCGCCACCCGGGCATAATTATTTTTTATTAGCTCACAATCTCGCCAAAGTAACTTTTTTCCATTATAATATTTAATATCTGCTAAATCAAATTAAAATAATGCTTTCTGAACAACCCAGACAACTTGACCCCGTTTTTCATATTGAGACGGATAAAATTAAGCCTAACCCATTTCAGCCGAGGCGGGTTTTTGACGAAGGAGCTCTAAAGGAATTAGCTAATTCAATAAGGGAATTTGGTATTTTACATCCATTAGTGGTTTCTAAAATAGAAATACAATCCGAGATCGGCACTTCCGTTGAATATCAGCTTATTGCCGGCGAAAGAAGACTTATGGCCGCTAAAATCGCAGGCATGGAAAGAGTACCGGCGATTATTAAAATAACTCCTAGTGACAGAGAGCGGCTAGAGCTGGCCATTATTGAAAATATTCAGCGTGAAAATTTAAATCCCATCGAAACTGCCAGAGCCTATGCCAAGCTTCAGGACCAGTTTGGTTTAACTCAAAGAGAAGTTGCTTCAAGGCTAGGCAAGAGCAGGGAAGTGGTTGCTAACGCCGTCCGGCTTTTGAATCTACCGTCGCATATACAGGAGGCGGTTTCACAAAATCAAATCAACGAAAGCCAGGCAAGGCTGCTTCTTATGGTTTCTGATTTAAAAGAACAGCAGGGTTTGTTTGATGAATTAATTTACAGTAATTTGAGCGTTCGGGAATTAAGGCATAAGATTAACGCCAAAAAAGAATCCGATGCGCCGCCGGCAGTGGAAGCCGTTAAAGAAATTAAAATTGACCCGGAAACCGAATATATGGAAGAACAGCTTAGGGAAGCGCTGGGCGCGCAGGTAAGAGTTCAAAAAGAAGGCGAGGGAGGTAAGGTAACTATTAGTTTTTATTCAAAAGAGGAGCTACAGGGACTCATTCAAAAGCTGGTTAAGCAACAGGAAACAATGGCGCAAAAAGAGATTAAGCAAGAACCACCAGCTACTGCTATGCATTTGGCTACGAATGAAAATATAGCTACCGTTGAACACTCGGCTCCTGCGCCTTTAATTACACACGAGACGTCAAATCAAATTCCTTTAGCGGAACAAGCGCCTGTTAATCAGGAAAAGAAAGAATTCCCGTTA
>VMGU01000026.1:0-6931 GCA_007376745.1 Parcubacteria group bacterium Athens0714_26 | reverse complement strand
TTACTTTGTTTTTAGTTTTCTAACCGCAATAGTCTGCGGTTATTCTTTTGTTTCTTTATCCGCATCCGCACTTTTTTCTTTTTGCGGTTCCAGGGGGTTGGTCCAGCTGGCATAGTCGCATTTAGGATATCTGGAGCATCCCCAAAATATTTTTCCTCTGGCCCTACCTTTTGTTACTCTTTTTTCTATAACATCGCCTTCTTTGCATTTGGGGCAGGCCATTCCGATTTTTTTAACTTCCGGTTTTATGGCTTTGGTATTTTTACATTCGGGAAAGCCGGAGCAGGCCAAAAATCTGCCGAATCTTCCGGTTTTTATAACCATCGGTTTTCCGCATTTGTCGCATACGACATCAGTTTTTTCCTCTGGTGGTTTCTCGCTGGGCGCTTCAATATATTTTTGTTCCAAATTTTTCGCGAACGGCTCATAAAAATTCCTGATAACTTCATGCCAATCTATTTTATTTTCGGCGATTTCATCCAGGCTTTCTTCCATTTTAGCCGTAAAGTTTACATCAACGATTTCCGGAAAATTTTCTTTGAGTACTTTATTTACCAGTTTGCCGGTGTCCGTGGGGTGGAGGCGCCCTTCTTGTTTTTCCACGTAATGCCTTTCTTGTATAACCGAGAGAGTAGGCGCGTAAGTCGACGGCCTGCCGATGCCGTATTCCTCCAGAGTTTTTATTAGGCTAGCTTCGTTATATCTTGCCGGCGGTTCGGTAAAATGCTGCGATGGTTTTAATTCAATTAGATTAAGCGGTTCATTTTCTTTAAGTTCGGGGAGTTCTTTTTCCTCAAACTTTTGCTTCCATATTTTTAAATAGCCGTCGAATCTTAAGATGTTGCCGTTTACCCGGAAAGTGAAGTTTCTGCTTGTGTTTTGGGTGTCTGTTTTTGCCTGAATATCCACCTGAGTTGTCTCAAATATCGCCTGAGGCATTTGCGATGCCATAAAGCGTTGCCAGATTAACGTGTAAAGTTTTTTCTCGCTGGCGTCTGTAACCGAGTTGTTGTCCTGTCCCATATTCATATCGGTTGGGCGGACGGCTTCGTGCGCTTCCTGCGCCAATCGTGATTTTGTTTTGAAGGTTCGCGGCGCGTCCGCGGAATACTCCGCGCCTAAATTTTCCGTCAACCATTTTTTAGCCGCTATTAAAGATTCCTGCGATAAATTAACCGAATCAGTTCTCATATAAGTTATGAAGCCGTTTTCGTAAAGCCGTTGCGCCATCAGCATTGTTTTTTTTGCCGAAAATCCAAGCCGTTTCGCGGCTTCCTGTTGGAGAGTGCTTGTGGTAAACGGAGGCAGGGGATTTTTACGAGATTCCTTGCTTTCTTTTTTTGTGATAATAAAATTTGCGTTTTTCAGCTCATTTAATATCTCGTCAATTTCTTCTTTGTTTTTAATATCCAGCTGGGATAGAACTTTATCGTTGATTTTTACCAGCCGCGATTCTATAGTCTGGGCGTCATTTTCTTTTTTTAGCAGGGCCTCAAGTTGCCAATACTCGGTTGCTTTAAAAGCTTCAATTTCTTCTTCTCGTTCAACAATCAGCTTCAAGGCGACGGACTGCACTCTTCCGGCTGACAGTCCCTTAAATATCTTTTTCCATAAAAACGGAGAAAGTTTGTAGCCCACAAGTCTGTCCAAAACTCTTCGCCCTTGCTGGGCGTTAACCATCGCCAAATCTATTTGGCGCGGGTTTTTAAGCGCTTGTTCAATGGCGTTTTTAGTTATCTCGTGAAAAACAATCCTCTCGATTTTTTCGGGAGTGTTTTCTAATTTTAATGCTTTTGTCAGATGCCAAGAAATAGCCTCTCCTTCACGGTCTTCGTCGGTTGCCAGTATGACTTTTTCGGATTTATCCGCGAGCTTGCGTAAGTTAGCGACTGTCTTGGAAGACTTTCTGGGAATTACGTATTGAGGTTCAAAATTTTTATCCACGTCAATACCGAGCTTGCTTCTGGGTAAATCTCTGATATGACCAAAAGACGACTCTACTTTATAGCCGTCTTTTATAAAATTTGAAATAGTCTTGGCTTTTGTGGGTGATTCTACGATTACTAATTTCATAATTATAATTATTTTATCAAACCCTTAATCGTCAAAAAAGTTATGATGCGATTTATCTTGGGTATATCGATTTTAGTTTTTTGGTGAATTTTGTCAATAGCTATAGGCCAGCCGTTTTCTTTGATGGTTTCTAAAATTTGTTTTTCCTCTTCATTAAGAGTTGTGTTAATACTCTCATAATTATTTTGTTTTTTGAAGTCTAAATTTAAATCATCAAGAATTTCTTCGGCTGAAGTTACAAGTCGGGCTCCCGCTCTTATAAGCGAATGAGAAGCTTTATAATTCGGGTGGTTAACCGGTCCGGGCGCGATAAACACTTCTCTGTTTTGTTGTAATGCGAATTTGGCGGTGGTTAAAGACCCGGATTTCTCGGGGGCCTCAATGATTACCGTTCCGATACATAGTCCGCTGACAATACGATTTCTATGGATAAAGTTGGACGGATAAGATGTGGTGCCAATCGGATATTCGGATATCAGGGCGCCGCCTGATTCAAGAATTTTTTCCGCCAGACCGGCATTTTGGTTGGGATAAATTCTATCCAAACCGGTTGGAAGAACGGCTATAGTTTCAGCCCTCGCTTTAACCGCGCCCCAATGCGCGGCTTCGTCAATGCCCAGCGCCAAACCGCTGACCACGGAAATATCGTTAACGCTTAATTCTTTGGCGAGATTTTGCGCGAAGGCTCTGCCGATAGCCGTGGCTTTGCGGGTTCCTACGATTGCGACGGTTTTTTTCGCCGGCAAGCTTCCTTTTATATACAGGGCAAATGGCGGCCAGTCTATTTCTTTCAGTAGCGCCGGATATTGCTCGTCTTCTTTTAAAATAATCCTGATTCCCAGAGATTTTAATTTATCCCATTCTTTTTCGCAATTGATTTTACCGTCATTGTTTTTTTTCCAGGCTTCTGACCAGCTTTTGTGTTTTTCCAGAATAATTTTTAGCTTGCGGTAGTCGCCACCGGCCAGGATGTTCAACGCGTTAAAATTTTTCGCCTCTTCTTGATTAGTCATAATTATCATTATACATGCTTTGTTTTAAGAACCGCTTTTTGCTAAAATGATTTTATGACTCATTTTAGGAAATTACTACTTAAAAATGTCGTTGTTTATCTGGCCGTAGCGCTGATTCTAATTGTTTTTTTGCTTTTTATCCAAGGCGATATTAATAATAAGGCAACTAAGATAATTCAGCAAAGGCAGGTTTTATTTCTTAAATTACAATCCCTTGATTCTTTGGTCGCGTTGCGTTTACAGTCGCAAGAAGTTCAGCCTTACAATAGTTTGTTGGACAATATATTACCCTCAAGTGATTATGCGACTGATTTTTCAAAAGATTTAGCCAGTTTTGCCAAAAAAGATAAGCTTGGATTCGGCTTTGTTTTTGGCGACCAGACGCCTTCTACTGCCGAGTCGCCCGGCTGGATAAATTTCCGTTCGGCGTTGCAGGGGTCTATGGATAATTTTGACGATTTTTTAAAAAACATAGAAGATAGCCGGTATTTTGTCAATTTATCCAGTTTGGATTTAACTAAAAAAAATGGCGATTTTGAAATAGTTGTTAACGGAAAAGTATTTTTAAGATGATAAATTTTAAGAATAAAAGAGAATTGACTTTTTTCGTGTTAGGTATTCTAATGTTCTTACTGGTTTTAGGCGGTTTATTTTATTCCATAAGTTTTTTGACATCAACGTTGCGTAAAGGACTCGATTCGGGAACAAAAAATTACGGAGGCGGAGCGATAAAGTTTGATATTGATAAAGCCAAAAGTTTGACGGATTAATTTTTACAAAGTTAAAATACGGAGCCGCTTTGGATACGGTCTGGATTGAAGTTATTGGAGTAGTTGTTTGGCAGGAGTTTGGCGTCACGAATAAATCCGTTATAATTTTAAAATCTCAAAGTAAGCGCGTATAGCCCCGACGAGCTTCGCTGTCGGGGCCCCGACCCTGAAAGGCGTCGGGGCTCAGCCCCTAAGTATATTGAAGCCCGACATTTCATATGTTTTAAAAGAAGGCAGGGAGCGCGCGGTGCCCCGCACAAATCCGTTAATATTTTTATTAGTTGATTTGTGCGGGGTCACTGACCCCGAGCACTAAAATTTTTGGGTGTATAGCTCAGTGGTAGAGCGCGTCACTGATAATGACGAGGCCGAAGGTTCGATCCCTTCTACACCCACCAAAAATTTAGTGCGGGGCACGTAATGACGAGGTCCATGGTTCGATCCCATGTACGCGCACATTTGAAATATGTTTAAGTGTATCCGTTGGTGGGCGCTTAGCCCCGACGAGCTTCGCTGTCGGGGCCCCGACCCTGAAAGGCGTCGGGGCTCAGCCCCAATAAGAATGTTTGATATTATGCGCGGTTAGCTCAGTGGTAGAGCGCGTCGTTGACATCGACGAGGTCAGAAGTTCGATCCTTCTACCGCGCACTAATTAATAAGTAGAGTGGTCTGATGGATATCGAGGTCACAGGTTCGATCCCTGTAGCGCCCACCAATGGATATAATTAAATAATTCAGCCCCGACATTCTATATTCTTTAAAAGAAGTCAGCTTCGGAGATTTGGTAAACATTTGCTTTTGTTTTTAAGTTATATAATATGTAGGTAATGGAAAATAGCCTTAAAGACGAAGAGGTTTTGCTGTTGTCGCTTGGCGACCCTTCTTATTTTAATATCCTTGTAGATAAGTATCAGATTCCGTTCCTGCGCAAGGTATTCGGCGTTATTAGAAATAAGGAGGAAGCCGAGGATATAGTTCAGGAAACCTTCGTTAAAATTTATACCAACGCGCGTAAATTCAAGAAACAGGAGGGTATAGAGTTTAAAAGCTGGGCTTACAAAGTCCTTATGAACACCTCTTTTACTCATTACCAGAAATTTAAGAAAATTAAAGGAAACTTAGAATATCTGGACCCTGTTCTATATGATGATATTCCCGAGCATGGCAGTAATGATTTTTCTTTGGCGAGTGACGCCAAAAGGGAAGTAAGCGCGGTTATCGCTAAGATGCCCGAGCATTTGGCCAGAGTTTTAAAACTTTATTATCTCGAAGACAAATCATATAGGGATATTTGCAAAGAAGAAAAAATTTCCACGCCGGCTTTGAAGATGCGCCTTTTTAGAGCCAAGCGGCTTTTCGAAAAATTAAGCACCGAAATGTAAATAATAAAATGGATAAAGTCGGTTTTAACGATAATTCTATAAACCAGCCGTTTAAGAGCCGTATTCTCTGGAGAGTTTATTTGGTTTGGTTTTTTAAGCGCATAGCGCCGCTTATGGTTGTGCAAATCGTGGCTATAGTGTTGGTGTTTAAAATTTTCGCGCAAAATGTTTTTGTCAGCAAAGTTTTGCAGAATATCGGCATCGCGGCAAACAACGGTTACTGGTCTGTTTTTAAATATTTGGTTTTATCTTTTTTGCAGGCTCATTTAATCGTTCAATTTTCCATTCTTTTATTTTTGGGGTTTGGCGCGCTTGTAATACGGGATATTATCCGGAGCGTATTGGTGCGGATGGTAATGAAACGCAAGGGTGATAAATAGGCGTGACCATTTAATATATTTCATTGTTGCATATTATATAAAGGCGATTTGTTCATAATCTTTTTATTTTTACCCGCCTCAAGCCAGCCTCACTGGTTTGTAAGACCAAAGCCCCTTCCTCGGGCTTTTGTTTTATTTTATCCCTTTAATTTTCCCAGTTCCCCAATTTCCTAGTATGCTATTATTAAATTAAAAGCTATGGAATTGCCTCAAGTTATTTATAAGAATCATAATTTTTTAATTATTAATAAGCCGGCAGGCTTATTGGTTCATACTTCAGAAAGAAATGGTAATGAAGAAAAAAGCTTGGTTGACTGGCTCACGGCAAATTATCCGGAAATTTCCACGGTAGGAGACGATCCTGTAAATCGTCCCGGCATAGTGCATAGGCTGGATAAAGATACTTCCGGAGTAATGCTGATAGTTTTAAATCAAAAATCTTTTGAATATTTTAAAAAGCTTTTTCAGGAACATCAGGTTAAAAAAACTTATCTGGCTTTGGTTTGCGGCGCGGTTAAAGACGAAAAAGGTGTTATTGATAAGCCTATCGGCATTAAAAGCGGCACGACCAAAAGGACCGTTCATAGTTCTAAAATGCAAAAGCAGGCGGTTACCGAATATAAAGTAGTTAAACGCCTAATTATAGATAATCATGACTACACCTTGCTTCAGGTGGAGCCAAAAACTGGTCGCACTCACCAAATCAGGGTACATCTGGCTTCTATAGGGTATCCGATAGCGGGTGACAAATTATACGGCGGCGTAAAAACTCAATTAAAAAATTTAAAACGTCAGTTTTTGCACGCGCAGGCCATAGAGTTTACGGCGCCGTCGGGCGAAAGGATGAAATTTGAATCCGAGTTGCCGGAAGAACTTGAATCCTTAATAGGTTAAAATTTTATTTTATATTGCGAAGTACCTTTTTTGTTTTTATTTGTTATCTATTTTAGTGTTTGAAAAATTCTGTCGGCATCATAGGCGTAGTCTGACTTATTCTGGCTCATAACTTCATAGTGATATAGAGTATTGGGTTTTAGATTTTCAAGGAATACCTGATGCTTTTTTACTTTTTGAGCGTTTTGGAATTCACCATCGTATTCTCTGGTAGCTCCATAATTTACCTTACTTGTCGCACTGTGATTTGTTGTCCATGTTATTTGCGCTGAAGTAGAGGATAGTGGCATAGCTTTAACATCGGAAATTTGTAGCGGTTTGAAATACCCCACAACATAATCAATGAAATAGTTATTAGTTTTTTCTGCCAGTGAGTTGAATTGGTTGGAGATAACATCCACTATTCTGCTCGGTGTTTC
>VMGU01000025.1 GCA_007376745.1 Parcubacteria group bacterium Athens0714_26 | reverse complement strand
TTGCATCTTCATCTCCTCTACCTACTATTTGAGCAACTGGAAGAGCAGATACCACTTTACCTAAAATAGACAAAACCTTATTTCTTATGAAAGGGTCGTGAACCCTTGACTGCCAATCCTTTATGTCGTCTCTTAAAAACTCGTTGGTAGTAAATTGAAGAACGGAGTCGTTGATGTATTCAACGAGATTAAGTCCGTCAAAAAATTGTAAATTTTTATTTCTTGCCTCTCTTGTTATTCTAAAAAGAGAATAGTATTTATCCAATACTTCTTTTTCTTTTGGATTGGGTTGATAAGAATATTTTTTAATTTCGTTCATATTTTCTTAAAGCCAAAATTCACAGATTTATCTGCTACAAAAAAATAAACTAATTTTCATTTTGGCTTGGGGTTCGCATAGCGAAATCCTTGTAATGAAAAAGAGCGTTATCCGCTCTTTTGAAAGGAGGTTGCTCGTGTTCAAAACAACCCCCGCTCAAAAGAACGGATTGTGAACACGATTTTTTATCTCTATACTCTTATTATAAATCAACTATATCAAAAGTCAATAATGTATAAGTCGGTTTTTTTTTGGCATTCTTGCTATCAACTGCTGAACGGCAGTTTTTTCTTTAAGCCACGGTCGTTCATTGTCTTCAATTTCTACGGGACTATGATAAGAAGTTATTTTTCTTCCGCAGATGAAAAATCATGAACTGGTTTTACCGTTCTAACTTCATCAATTCCTCCTCTGGCAATTCTTGGGTAATGGGCGTTTTCCATACATAGACCTAAAAACTTTGTTCTTTCATTGCTGTTTACTTTAAGGTTTCTTAATAAAAGTTTGCAGGAGGTTTTGCGACCCTGGAATTCTTTTGACCGGTGGTCTATCTGAATATGGATTCCGTATTGTTTCAATATTTCCAGAATAGTTCTGTTGGAGGTCTGTTGGATGAAATCGGCATCGCTTCCGGCAATATGTATTGCGTGTTTCCAACCTTCGTGTTCCCGTATAACCGCCAGGTCTTTCTTATTATATTTTGTAAGCCAGTCGCCTGTCGGCATTATTCCTGTAATTAAGGGTGCAAAGAAGTCAATATTTTCTCCCGACCTCTCGTAAGAATCAACTATCACATAATCCGAACCGTTTTTCTGACACCAAATAAGCGAAGTAGCATCAGACGCTCCCAAATCCCAACCAACGAATAAGGGAAGTTGCTCGTTGTAAGGAAAGTAGCCAAATTGAACATTACCCCATTCGGGATATACTCTTCCCGACATTGACTTATTGTAAGAAATGTCTAACTCTTGGGCGATAGTTTCCTCGTCTCTGCGGGCTTTTTCATACGCATACCATTCTTCGTCTTTTAAAGGATGAAGACGCCAGTGAACGGTGCGGACATCTATTTTACCAAATTGCTGTTCTCTTAAAAGAGCACTTGCATTTCTTCCTGCTGGAGTAGAGCAACAAAGACGGCAAGTCGTAGAGTCGCCTCCCGAATCCCAACTCTCTTTAAAGTAGTCCCAAAAAGCGGATTCATCGTAAAAGATAGCGGTCTTTCTACTTCCTCGCCCAAAGTTAGGATTACAGGTATCGCCTGTGATTAGGTTGAAATTTTCGGGATTTATCAGTTTCATATGGGTCTTGTGTTTCTCAATATTAAATTTATGAGGCAAAAGGAATTTTGGCGCATTCCTGATGGCAAATTCTATCTTCCCCATGAGAGAATCCACGGTTTTATTATCCACTAATGCCTCTTTATAAGAACCCAATAAACCTGAAAACGAATCGTTAAACAACCAAAACCAATAAAACACATAAACAAACTCCCAGGTAATTCCCATATCTCTGGACTTTTCCACAAATCCGTCCTTGCTGTTTTTAATATGGTCAACAATCCAAAGGACATCCTCCTCCTGGTAGTCAAATAAAATAAACGGCAGAGCGCTCTCTCCGTTTATCTGATTATAAGGCCGGGGGTCAAAAGTCCATCCGAAGTTGTTTATAAAAAAGATAGGGTCTTTCTTGCACAAAGCATAAACAAGTATCTGGGACTCCTTATCCCTTGAACAGGCGTCCTGTATTTTAAGCCGTTCAAGTATCTTTTCTCTATACTCTGGACTAAAAATATAGTTTTCCATTTTTAATTTTCGGCGCTCAAATTCATCCATATTCAAAATTTGGACATTACTTTTCTTCTATAACGCGGCGCTTCATTACTTCTTCAAGTATTTGTTTGGCGGACAACCCCTCGTCAATTTTCGCCCGAAGCGCAATATGCTCCGTTGCCTCTCCCTTTATAAGCCGCGTCTTATCAAAAATAGTCCCCAAAAAGATAGCCAACTGGGAAAGAGGAACATTCTTCAACGCATTTGAGTTATTCAACAGATAGTCCATTTTTCTGTTCCACAGAATCCAGCACTTATCCGAACTAATATTCGCCGCCTCCTTCTTATCCGAAAGGTCAATATCCGTCTCCTTTATTAACGCCTTTAACTTCCCCGCCCTTTTAGCCAAAATCGCCCTCTCAATAAAAGTAACCGTATCATCTGAAAGCCCATAAAGAGAATGATTTGCTTTAATTTCCTTCCAACAATTAAAAACCGCCTGCTTTATAGAAATATCCGTCTTATAGAACTTATTAAATCCAAAAGCCATCCCCACATCTAACGAACTCATATCAATAAGAGAAGTAGCAAGTTCCTTTTTTTGTTCCCCCGTTAAGTGTATCTTCATCTCTTACATTATATCATAAAGACATTAAATTGCAATAGGGAGTTTCAAAAAGGTATAAAATTTTTTACCCGTATAAAGCAGATTTCAAAAAAATGATGTAAAATTTTTTACCCGTATGTATTTACACTTGGCGAACGCCTGCCCCCATACCCCTCCCTCGCTTTTAAGGTTAAGTATCTGTCGGAAAACATTCATTTTCTGTCATATACTATCTTCCGGCTCTCCACTCCCCTCTTGGAAGAGGTGTATCGCTTTTTGGGGTTTTAGGTTGTTTTTCGCTTGTTTTGGGGGTTTTGAAAGGTTTTGGGCTATTGATGCATAGATTCCTTGTGATAAGGGGCGGGGTTTCTTTTTGATTTTATTTGTTGGGTTGAGGTTATATATCCTTTACCATATCCTTTACTGAATCCTCTACTATATCCTTTGCTGAATTAAGCGCAGGTATATTTTACATATACTATTATATTCTCTTTGTATTCTATGGTATGAATTATCAGGGGGCGGTTTTTTTTGTTTTTATTTATCTCTTCTATGTTGTTTTTAAGGGGGCGGGGCGGGGTTTTGAACAACCGTCCGGGGCCGGATTCGTTTATTTTTTTATCTCTTATATAATTATTGATTACTTTTGTTTATAAGGGCGGGGCGCGGGTTTTAGTTTTTGAATTTATGGCAGCGTCGGCTGTATTCGTTTTTTTGATATTCGCGGGTTGTCATAAGTCAAGCGGGCGCGCCGCAATGTTCAAAATTTGGATGTAAAATATATAGGGCTGGGGATAACTTTTTTATGCTGCTTTTTGGCTTGTATTTATCGGGGCTTTTGGGGGGTCAAAAAACGCTTGACAAGAAAATGGATATGATATAAGATTGTAATGAAAGTTAATAACTTGGCAATGGCAAGTTTAAAAAATGAATTATTTTAAAATTACAATTAACCGGACAGCAAAGGGATTTGAAAAAGATGATAACTGGCAAAGTTTTGATAAAGAAGAAAAACTTTTTAAAACCCTTGAACAAGTAAAAACATTTCTTTCAAACGAATATTCAGGACATAAAAAAGTTAAAATATTTGTCGATGATAAAGACGGAAAAGCGCGTCAAGTGGGTTGGATATATTGTTTTAAAAATAAAGATATATCGCATGATTCTGGATGGTGGTTTCAGCAGGACTGGATTACAATTTCAGAAGTAAACGAAAAAGAAGTTTTAATTTAATATTTTTATATTGCTATATATTGACCATTGCAATATATAGCAATAATAAGAACATTAAAAAAGTTAATAATTGCTTGGCGAATAAAATAAGCAAGCAAATAAAAAATGGATAAAAAAGTATATAATAAAATAAGCAAGTTTTATAAAACCGATTTTAACTATTGGCAAGCGTTAAATGAATTTTACTATGAGTTTGATGATATGAAACAGGCAATTAAAAAAAATAAGCATTTAAAAACTATCGGAGATGTAAGAGAATATTGCTATAAGAGTTTTGGATTTATGCCGTCAATTTTAATGGTTGGCGCGTTTCATAAAAAAAACAGGGATGAAGCAATACAATTTGTCATCAATTGAATCCCGCCGCTTGCCTTGCTCTCCGGGCGGGGCTTGCGGGAGGGTTTAATTAGCGGGCTTGTCAATACATAAGCAAGCACGCAAAAAAAATGATTAAAAATAGAGTCCTAACCTCTTATATCTACAATGGCTGGCGGATTAAAGAAGCACTTACGAACGCCGCAAAAAATAAAGATATAAGATTAAAATATCTACCGCATAAGTATTTTAATATTGATATTCCGTATTTAATGGCGTTTAATAATCAAAAAACTTATAAATTGAAACTTACAACCGAAGAAGCAGAATATTTAAAGTTTTTAAAGCAACAATTATAATCAATCGCTGAAAAAATAAAGTGGTTAATAAAAAAATGAAAAAAGCAAAAAAAGAAATAAAAATATTAGATGAAATTACGCTGTTAGATTTTATTCGCACTTTTTCGCTTTACGAAGATGTCAAAACCCTTGCCGAAGTTTCCACTAAAGATATTATAACCGCTTGCCGTCATTTTGCTAACACTTACGAAATATTGAATTAGTCCCTCCATCCTCGCTGGCTCTCTCCGGGAGGGCTGGCGTGATGGGCGGAGTATTCCGCTATAATATGAGTCGTGGATTGCTCATTTACAAATGAATAAAATCACGCTTACAACGGTCAAAAAATTTATCAAAGACAATGATAATATTTATTTAAAAGTAAAAAGCAGTTTTGATGGCGGTATTGATTGCATTGCTTACGAGCAGAATGCTGAATTTAAAAAAGCCGTTTTATCTGAAGAACATAAAAAAAATACGCTGGGAATACAGGGGCTATGGCTTGTTTTGTCAAGCAGGGATTATTTCACACCATATGAAGACGAAACATTTAAAGGTCTTGAAATTTCCAATAGTTGCGGCAATTCTATTATTGCCGTAAAAAAATATGAATAACATAACATTTATTGAATTACTACAGTCAGATAATCAGATAATCAGGCGGAACGCTATCGGAATTAAAAAAGAGATTGAAAGGCGGGGCGGGATGTATGAAATGATATTTATGGAAGACGGGCAAAAAATACATTTTACTTCCGCTTACACAATGGCAGAAGCAAAAGAAAAAGCCAATATAATGCATATTGAAATGGGCAAAACAATACTAATTATCACGAAGGCAGGAGCTATCCTTGAAGCTATATAAATATCGTTTTTTATCATCACCGGGCTTGGCTCGGTCATCATAAAAAATCGTCATTTAATCCACAATGGCGATTTTTTTTATTTTTAAAGTATTAAAGGAAGTCGCCGGGCGGGATAAAATTACGCTGCAAGGCAAATCTGATAGCGAAGGGCAAAATCTCTCAACATAGCAAAATTACGCTGCGAGGCAGGTTTCAAAATTAGCAATAATAAAGGTGCGAAAATTTACGCTGCAATGCGAAAGTCCAAAATTTGGATATAAGCAATGTAGTAAAAATATGTTAGAAGCAATTAAAGAGTGCGAAATTCAATTAGAAATTATAAATTCAAAATGGTTTCCTGATTGTTTAGAAAATACAAGGTGGCGCGAAATTCAATTAACAATCGGTAGAATTGCTAAAAAACATAATCTTACTTATCAATCGTTAGAAAAAGAATTGGTATGGCTTCCTCGCGAAGCAATGGATTATGTAGAAAAAGATATTACCCTTGAAGAAGCGTTTAATCATCTCCATCAAAAATTGCCCTTGGTTGATTATCAGGCGTTTTTAAGAGAGAAAAATAATTTATGAACACATTAACTTATATTTTATGTATGGTCTTAATTATAATGGGGTCGCTGGTCTTGCTGAATATTGCGGTGGGGTCGGGGTTTATAACTGCGAATTGGTGTCCTGATAGGTTGCTTTGTATGCCGCCGCCATTTCCTTTTAAATAAATTAACGAAAAGTGAATGAACTAATAAGTTCGCTTTTCAAAAATATGTTATATAATTCCTTAAATTTTGAGGTGGCGAAAATCGTTGCTAAAAATTCGTCTAATTAAGAAATAATGGGTGTATTGTTTACAAAAGACAAAACCGTTGCAACAGATAGTTTTCGTCTTTTAGAAATAACAACGCCATCCGGGATGAAGCCAGAGGATTTTCCTATTGTAAGCGACGCAACAGCGCTAAAAGAATGTCAGCCGTTTATTGTCCCAGCGAAAAGTTTGCGGGAAATAAAAATACCGAAAAGCAAAACCTTGCCGATAATGGAGAATGTAGCAATCAAAAAATTAGACAAAGAACAGGTGGAATTTTTAACGACTGATTTAGAAACGGCAAAAATTACAACCGCTCGGATAATCAATGGCAAGTTTCCTGATTATGAAAAGATATTCCCCTGCGATAAGCCAATAGCAGAAATTTTAGTTAATGGCAAGTTTTTAAGTGAACTGCTAACAATAATGGCGAAGTTAAATAATTTACAACAGGAGGTAAAAATCAAAATTTATGGAAAAGACAAGCCGATGGTTTTAGAAGCCAGCAATAAAAATCAAAAAGCACGAGGGATGCTAATGCCCATTAAAAAGTAAAACGCATATTCAAAAAGCCGCCTGGAAGGGCGGTTTTTTGTTTTTCTCGGCAAGCCAATTACTCAACCTTGTTGTCTTGCATTGGCTGTGGGGCTTCCGGGGCTTCGGGGCTGTTTTGTGGCTTAATCTCTGGGATTTCCATATCCGTAACAATAAAACTCCAATTAACTTTAACCTGTCTTTTAAGTAGTTTTGCTATCCAATTTACTGGCTGGATATTTACGCCCAATGCGACTTTATACTTTTTAAGGAGGGCGTTTAATTCCAGCACGAAATTGTTTTTGCGTTCTTCAAAGGTCATATTTCCCACGCTTCGCCACAATGAGGATATAATTTCAAGATTATGTCCCCTTTTTCGCGATGAGCGTAATTATGAAGTTTTTGTAATCTTAAATGACAATGCCAATGTATCTTTTTGTGGCTGTCATCATAACCAAAAAAATACGCTACTTTTTCTAAAAAATCAAACCAATGATAAAGCAATTTATTCATATTTTTTCATTTGCCAGTGGAAAATTTTATTTTGAACTCCCAACTTACATCTGTAAAATTTATCCCATTTAAAGAATAAATGATAAGCATTTTGTCCGTAAAATCTTACTTCGTTGTTTCTATATCTAAAATAATGGATTAAACTCTCAATAATTTTTATCAATTTTCCTATGGGGTCAATAGTTATAGGGGTTCTCCGAAGATAAATATATCCAAATTGGGGGGGGTCGGGTTTATATTCTTTTTCATTATTTTTCATATTCAAATTTCGGACTTCGCCTTATAAATTTTTTAACTCTTCCCATTTTTTTTGCCAATATAAAATGTCGGCTTGAACGACATGGCGGCTTCTTTCTTTTAAAATTTTCATTCTTTCGGGATATTTCTCTAAAAGAAAATCTGCCATTTCTTGCGGATTTTTATGAAAACTCGGCTCTTTGGCGTTCCAGTTGCTACAATGATGTGTAAAACAGACGGACACCAAATTATCCAAATCTCCTGACATCCCCCTATGAACTCCCTCGTTATAGATATGGTGGGCGTGAATTGCGACATCGGGTTTCTTCTTCCCGCAATAAATACAAGCATAGCCAGCCGCTTCTTTAACAATTTTTTTCGC
>VMGU01000024.1 GCA_007376745.1 Parcubacteria group bacterium Athens0714_26 | reverse complement strand
AAAGGCAAGAATAATTACTTTTCTTAATCCCATTCATGACATAAGGGGCGCCGGCTACAATGCTATGCAGTCAACGATTGCAGTCGGCTCGGGCCAAATTTTAGGAAAGGGCATAGGATATGGCAGCCAAAGCCGTCTCGGTTTTTTGCCGGAATATCAAACTGATTTTATTTTTTCCGCTTTCAGCGAAGAATGGGGGCTTCTGGGAGTAATTTTTGTTTTTATTTTTTACGGATTAATAATTTGGAGAATATTAAAAATTTCTATGGTTGGCCAGGGAAATTTTGAAACGCTTTTTGGTTTAGGCATGGCAATTTTTTTGGCGTCGCATTTTATAATCAACGTCGGCATGAACATCGGGCTTTTACCCATAACCGGCGTCAGTTTGCCATTTATGAGTTATGGCGGGTCAAACCTTCTAACAATTTTCGCCGGTTTAGGAATTTTAACGGGCATGCGTAGATACAGCCGGGAAGCCCACCCTGAAGACATAAGCACAGAATTTTTAGGAATGTAAAATGAAAAACAATATAAAAAATTTAATAAAAAAAGAAGAGGTGAGGCAGAAAAAAGTGATTAATCTTATTGCTTCGGAGAATTTTGTTTCTAAAAATGTGCTCAATGCTTTAGGGTCGGTTTTGACAAATAAATATGCAGAGGGGTATCCCGGAAAAAGGTATTATGGCGGCAATAAAATTATTGATCAAGTTGAGAATCTTTGCAAAGAACTGGCATTGAAATTGTTTAAACTTGATCCTGATAAATGGCACATCAATGTTCAGCCTTATTCCGGTTCGCCAGCGAATATCGCCGTTTATTTAGCTTTCGTTCCATTTGGGTGCCTGCCTGCCGGCAGGCAGGGGAAAATTATGGGAATGGATTTGGCAATGGGCGGACATCTCACCCACGGTCATAAAGTTTCAGCCAGTGGAAAATTTTGGCACCAGGTTCCCTATGGGGTAAATAAAAAAACAGAACAGATAGATTACAAAGAAGTTTTAAAAATAGCAAAAAAAGAAAAACCCCACCTTATTGTGGCTGGCTTCACTGCCTATTCTAGAAAAATTGATTTTAAGAAATTTAGAGAGATTGCCGATAAAGTTGGTGCTTATTTAATGGTTGATATGGCTCACATTGCTGGTTTGGTGGCAACAGGTGTCCATTTGTCTCCCTTCTCATACGCTGATGTTGTTACAACCACAACACATAAAACTTTGCGCGGGCCAAGGGGTGCCATAATTTTTTGCAAAAAAGAGTTAGCGCAGCAGATTGATAAAGCGGTTTTTCCGGGTTTGCAGGGTGGACCGCACATGAATAATATTGCGGCCATCGGAGTTTGCTTGGAAGAGGCAATGAAGCCGGAAAAAAAATATATAAAACAGGTTGTTAAAAACGCCAAATTTTTTGCAGAAGAATTAAAAAAACGCGGCTGGAAAATAATTTCCAACGGAACTGATACACACTTATTTTTAGTTGATACATGGGCAAGGGGTATAGGCGGAAAAGAGGCAGGCGAGAGATTAGAAAAAGCGGGAATTATTGTAAATAAAAACATGATTCCATTTGACACTCGTACGCCGAGCGACCCGTCGGGCATCCGCATCGGCACACCGGCAATAACAACGCAAGGTTTCAAAGAAAAAGATATAATTAAATTGGCAGGGAAAATAGATAAAATATTAAAAAAATAACATGCAGTTTATTTCTCAAAAAGAATATGATATTTTTCAGAAAAAGCTGGATATTTTGGGAAAAAACAGAGAGCGATTGTCAAAAAAACTTGGCCAAATTATGGAAACAAGCGGTTCTTTTGCCAGCAAGACGCCGGGATTTAATGAAGCTGAAGACGAGTTAAAAATCACAAACAAAAGGATTAAGGAAATTAAAGATTTTTTAAACCAAACAAAAATAATTAAAGATATTTTAGAATTAAGCCATGACGAAATTACAATATACTCTCTTGTTTATACGGAAGATTTAAACACAAAAGAAAAATTAAATTATTATATTCAGCATGATTTTTCTGACAGCAAAAATGCTGATTATAAAATTGTCACCCCGGGTTCTCCAGTCGGCAAGGTATTAATAGGCAAAAAGGTTGGAGATATTATTGAAACAAAACTTCCACAAAAAAATTTAAAATTAAATATAATAGAAATTAAAAAAGAATTTTTATGATTATTGATGGCAAAAAAATTGCGGAAGAAATAAAAAGTACTTTGGACAGCGCTGGATTAAAGTTGGCCATTGTTATGGTTGGGGATGATGAGGCGTCCAAAAAATTTATTGAACGCAAGGAAAAATTTGCGCAGGATATTGGTGTTGAGACGCGGGTTTATAATCTGCCGGCTGACATTTCTACCACTGAGCTTCGCAAAAAAATGGCTGAAATAAGCCACATAGAAGAAAATGACGGCGTTATTTTGCAATTGCCATTACCAGTCCAAATCAATACTCAGTATGTTTTAAACGGCATTATTGCGAGCAAAGATGTTGATGTTTTGTCGTCCCGCAGTTTCGGCGATTTTTCAACAGGAAGATCAAAAATTTTACCACCGGTTATCGGCGCAATAAAAGAAATTTTTAAGAGAAATAATGTTGAAGTAAAAAATAAAAACGTGGTTGTGGTCGGAGCAGGAAAACTTGTTGGTATGCCGGCAAGTGTGTGGCTTATAAATCAAGGTGCAACTGTAACTGTTGTGAATGAATTTACGCCAGATATTTCAAAATTTACAAAAAACGCCGATATAATTATTTCCGGTGCAGGAAAACCATGGCTGATAAAACCGGAAATGGTCAAAGATAATGTTATAATAATAGACGCTGGTTCGCTGGTTGGAGATGTTGAACCAACTGTGGCTGAAAAGGCATCTCTTTTTACTCCTGTGCCCGGCGGAATCGGCCCGCTCACCGTTGCCATGGTTTTTAAAAATTTGATAGAATTAAATAAACAATGAACGAACAACTTTTTTATTATTTAAATTCTTTTGCTGGCAGAGCAGTTTGGCTTGATGATTTAATTATTTTTTTTGGCACATATCTGGCCTATATTTTGGTTGCGGTGTTTTTGATAGTTGTTATCAGAGATAAAAATTGGAAAATGCTTTTTATTTCCGCAGCCTCTGTTTTTTTATCAAGATTGGTGGTAACGGAATTAATAAGATTTTTTTATTTTTTACCAAGACCATTTGTAAACAATACTATTTATCAGCTTATTTCTCACGACGCAAGTGGCTCTTTCCCGTCTGGACATGCAGCGTTCTTTTTCGCCCTAGCAATGGTAATTTACTTTTTCCACAAAAAATGGGGAATGGTGTTTTTTGTCTGTGCGCTTTTAATGGGTATGGCTCGTATCGTCGCCGGCATCCACTGGCCAATAGACATTTTGGGCGGGGCAGTAATCGGCATTTTTTCCGCCTGGCTTGTAAATAAAATTTCTAAGAGATATAATTTTTGACGGAGGAAATTTAACATGCGAATACCAACCAGCATGACTTCTAATAATTTTCCAGTATTGCGAGTGCGCATGGATAGGCGCAAAAAAGGGCAGCAGGAAGTAATTAAGTTTTTGAAAAACACTAACTTCCGTTTGGCCATTCGCCACGTCCAAAGAATGGACGATGCAGAGATTGTTTATAAAGGCCGCACTTATCGAGGTCTGGAAGAAATTAGATGTTTGGTTCTTGCACTTTTGACAAGAAAAACGCTTCAAGCACTTGCTTGATTTTTTAGGGTGTTCTTTTGATGGGCGGTCGCTAGGCCGTCCTTTTCATTTGCAAAAATTTTCAAAAAAATTATAATAGAAATCAATGTTAAAATACCGTATTATTGCTGTCCTGTTTATTTTGGCCGGTATTGGAATTGGCTATTTTGATGTTCTGCATATTTTTCAGCCGGACTCAATTTTTGCAAGGCCGTTTAAACTTGGTCTTGATTTGCGGGGCGGAGTAAGTCTTATATATCGGGCTGATACATCTCATATTGAATCGTCCGGCATTGGTGACGCCATGAATGGCCTTAAAGATGTTTTGGAAAGACGAGTAAATTTGTTCGGCGTTACCGAGCCGCTTGTTCAGGTTGAGCAAAAGGGAATTTTAAAAACAGCGGAGAACAGGGAACAGCGCCTCATTGTTGAATTGCCCGGAGTAACTGATGTAAACGAGGCTATTAAAATGATAGGCCAGACGCCGTTTCTTGAATTTCGCACAGTAAATCCGAGCATCAGCTCCACTTCAACAGAAACAGACCCGCAAAAAATGTTTTTACAAACAGAACTCACGGGCCGTTATCTCAAAAAGGCAACTTTAACTTTTAACACAACAACATCAGAACCAATTGTTTCTTTGGAATTTAATGATGATGGCGCAAAACTTTTTGCCCAAATGACCAAAGATAATATTGGCAAGCCAATTGCTATTTTTCTTGATGCTGCGCCCATCAGCATTCCGAACGTGAGAGAGCAAATTCCAGATGGCAAGGCGCAGATAACCGGACAGTTTACAACCAAAGAGGCGCAGACTCTTGTCCAGCGTCTTAATTCCGGCGCCCTGCCCGTGCCTATCACTTTAATTTCTCAGGAAAATATCGGTCCAACTTTAGGAGAAAAAGTTTTAACAAGCGGAATTTGGGCAGGCATTTATGGTCTTATTGCGGTGGCTCTATTTTTAATAATTTGGTATCGCTTGCCGGGATTGATTGCTGTTCTTGCTCTTATAATTTATACGACCATTATGCTTGCTCTTTTTAAACTGATTCCAGTTACCCTAACAGCCGCTGGCATTGCCGGATTTATTCTCTCTGTGGGCATGGCTGTTGACGCCAATATTTTGATTTTTGAAAGAATGAAAGAGGAACGTAGAGCGGGCAAGGCTTTGGCTGCGGCAGTGAGCGAGGGTTTTGACAGGGCCTGGCTCTCCATCCGCGACTCCAATGTTTCCAGCATCATCACTTCCATAATTCTTTTCTGGCTGGGCACGAGTATGGTCAAGGGTTTTGCCTTGACATTATTGTTTGGAGTTTTGGTGAGCATGTTTTCCGCAATCACTATCACAAGAACATTTTTAACAGCCATAGAATTAAGGGGCGAAGGTCGCGTAAGTAAGTTTTTATTTGGTTCAGGTATATGGGGATAGTCAAACACAGAAAAATTTGGTATACGTTTTCATTGCTTCTTGTGGTAGCAAGTTTGTTTTCCATTTTTTATTTCGGTCTTAATTTGAGCATTGATTTTACCGGCGGTTCTTTGCTTGAAGCGCAGTACAACAATACAAGGCCAGACACATCTGTCATAGAGCAAAAATTACAGGGTCTTAATATGGGGCCATTATCTCTTCAATCAACAGGCGATAAGGGTATTATAATCAGGCTTAAAACATTAACAGAAGACGAGCACCAATTACTGCTTTCAAAACTTTCTTCTTCCGGAGAATTTACAGAGATTCGGTTTGATTCAGTTGGTCCTATTATCGGACAAGAGCTTGCGCGAAAATCAATTTACGCAATTGTTCTGGTTGTGGTGATGATAATTTTTTATATCGCATTTGCATTTAGAAAGGCGGGGAGACCTGTGTCTTCTTTTAAATACGGTTTGATGGCAGTGGTTGCGCTCATTCACGATGTTACTGCGCCAATCGGAGTTTTTGCCGTTCTTGGTAAATATTTCGGCGTGCAAATAGATATTTTATTTGTCACTGCAATTTTAACCGTACTAGGATTTTCTGTTCACGATACGATAGTTGTTTTTGACAGAGTCAGAGAAAATTTAAAAAAGGGGATTGGCAAGGATTTTGAAGAAACTGTTGGCTTGAGCATCAATCAAACTATCACTCGTTCCATAAACACATCTTTAACCGTGATTTTAGTTCTTTTGGCAATGTTTTTCTTTGCCGGAGAAACAGTAAAATTTTTCTCCCTCGCCCTTATCATCGGCGTTTTCTTCGGCACATACTCCTCAATCTTTTTAGCATCACCACTTTTGGTGACGCTGTATAAATTACAGACGAAAAAGAGTTGAGAACCCTCTTGACTTCCTTTTTGCCATGCCTATAATTGTAAGGAGTGTTGTTTAAAAACTAAATATTGATCTATTGTTATTTTTTATTTTGTTCCGTTTACGAATTCGGCTCACGAGTGCAAGCGAGTGACTTGCCGAATTCAGAACCCCGCCTTCTAGTAGAAGGCGGGGTCAAGAAAGTTTGGAAATTTTTTTCTAAAAATTTCTCAAGACTTTCATTGAGAGTTTGATCCTGGCTCAGGACGAACGCTGGCGGCGTGGATAAGGCATGCAAGTCAAGGGGGTTTCGCAGCAATGCGAAGCAACCGGCAGACGAGGTAGTAACACGTAGGAACGTACCCCAAAGTCTGGTATAGCTCGCCGAAAGGCGGGGTAATCCCAGATAGTCTCGTAAGAGTAAAAATTTTTTGCTTTGGGATCGGCCTGCGGGCTATCAGCTAGTTGGCGAGGTAATTGCTCACCAAGGCTATGACGGCTAGGAGGCGTGAGAGCGTATTCTCCACCGATGGCACTGCGACACGGGCCATACACCTACGGGTGGCTGCAGTCGAGAATCTTCCACAATGGGCGAAAGCCTGATGGAGCGACGCCGCGTGACCGATGAAGTCCTTCGGGATGTAAAGGTCTTTTAATCATGAAGAAATTATTGACATTAGTGATTGAATAAGGGGTTGCTAAACTCGTGCCAGCAGCAGCGGTAATACGAGTACCCCAAGCGTTGTCCGGAATTACTGGGCGTAAAGGGTGAGTAGGGGGTTTTGTTAGTCCTACCTTAAAGATCTGCGCTTAACGCAGAAAATGGGCGGGAAACGGCAAGACTTTTGAGAGTGCGAGAGGTGTGCGGAACTCACGGTGTAGGGGTGAAATCCGTTGATATCGTGGGGAACACCAAAGGCGAAGGCAGCACACTGGCGCATTTCTGACCCTGAATCACGAAAGCGTGGGCATAAAAAAGGATTAGATACCCTTGTATTCCACGCCCTAAACCATGTTCACTGGCTTTTTCAAGTATCGACCCTTGAAGAGGCGAAGCTAACGCGTTAAGTGAACCGCCTGGGAAGTACGAACGCAAGTTTAAAACTCAAAGGAATAGACGGGGACTTGCACAAGCGGTGGATCATGCGGTTTAATTCGACGATGAACGAAGAACCTCACCAGGGTTTGAAATCCAGTCGAATTTCGGAGGAAACTTCGGAAGTCTTCACAAGAGACGGCTGGGCAGGTGATGCATGGCTGTCGTCAGTTCGTGATTTGAATTGTTCCCTTAAGTGGGGTAACGAACGCAACCCTTATTGCCTGTTACAATTTTCAGGCGAGACTGCCCCGTTATACGGGGAGGAAGGAGAGGATGACGCCAAGTCAGCATGTCCCTCTGATATCCTGGGCTACACGCATGATACAATGGCCGGTACAATGGGCCGCGAAGGGGAAACCTGGAGCAAATCCCATCAAAGCCGGCCCCAATTCGGATTGAGGTCTGCAACTCGACCTCATGAAGCCGGAATCGCTAGTAATCGCGGGTCAGCTATACCGCGGTGAATACGTTCTCAAGTCTTGTACTCACAATAAAAGCGCACAGCAGATTATAAAACTAGATCGTTTAAATCGATTCCTCCACGCCGTCGTGGAGCGTAGCGGAAGGATAGTCATATATTGCGAAATGTATGGCGAAGGATCTGGATGCAAACTGTAGCCTAAACATAAAAAGCGGTAGCCGAGCCACGTAAGGGTGGTGAGCATGGCGAAGGCCTTTGAAAAATCGCGTTTGGGATGCAGAGAAGAGTTTTATAATTGACCTGTGGATATCTGATGTTGTTATGCCGCATATTGCGGCGTATAATGAAACTTACGCAGCGTCAGAAGTCAGCTGGTTCATAGTAGTCCGCCAAGGGCGGATGAAGGACCCACTCGATGCGTTAATATGCTTGCAAAAGATTATGTTCTCGGTTTAGTTGACGGTGAAGGAAGCTTTACCGTTCAAATAAGCAAAAGAGAAAAAGGAAGTCTTGTTAGAAAAAGGCGGGCCAGAGCCGAGCCCAAATTTTATCTCAAACTTATAGAGACAGATAAATCTATATTGTATGAGTTAAAAAATTTTTTCGGCTGCGGCAATGTCTATTTTCAAAAAGACATTCGAAAAAATCATCAAAATTGCTACAGATTTGAAGTTACAAGGCGAGATGATTTGGAAAGAAAAATAATTCCTTTCTTTCGGGGGAGCAATCCTAAACTTAGTTCCAAAATAAAAGATTTTAAAATATTTTGTGAACTATTTAAAAGGATAAAAAATGGAGAACATCTGACTCAAAGAGGTCTCAATAATCTTTTGTCTATTAAGCAAAAAATGCATTAGAGCTCGTCGCGTGCGGGAAATCCGCAGGCGCGATGGGAACATCAACTCTATGTTTCTAGAGGATAATCGCCCGTCACGTCAAGGAAGCCGAGAATACCCGATGCTTCGCATTTGCGGAATCACGGTAAGTTCGGTGACAGGGACGAAGTCGTAACAAGGCACGGCTAGCGGAAGCTGGTCGTGGATTAATTTAAAAATAAACTGGTTGTCCGCCTATGGCGGATGGCTTAGTTAGATCGATCCGCCTCTTCGGCGGACAAGAGTGTTGATCTCGGAGCTTTAATTTGAGATTAACGGAACAAAATAAAAAATAATAATAAAAAAACAGCGCCACTT
>VMGU01000023.1 GCA_007376745.1 Parcubacteria group bacterium Athens0714_26 | reverse complement strand
ACTCGTTTTCAAAAAAAGATAAATACTCATTTTTGTTGTAGGAAAAAACGCCTACGAAAGATATATCAAGACCAGCGATATTTTTTTGGCCGCCTACGTCGCTGATGGTGTTTTTGGTTTCAATATCAATTACTAATTTGTCCATAATCAGAATTAGATTTTAAATTATTAAGTCGTTAATTACAAGGTTAAAATCAGTCGTTATGTGTTTGAAATAAATTACAAAGTTGGATTGTATTAATAAATTTAAGCAATTCCTGCCGCTTATTTTGTGGTTTAAAATGAAACATAAGCAATTTATAAAAAGTTTTAAAATAGATTAAAATATTATAGAAGGCGCTTCTAAATTAGTAAATAAAACAAATGAATAACAAAAGGTTTTTACTTCAATTAGTCGTTATCGTTATTGTTGCCGGGACAGTAAGTTTTTTGGCGAGCAGCCCTTTTGCCCACGCTAATTTTATAACTGATTTTCTTAATAAATATTTCCCGTCTTTACAGGGTAATTCTTCGCAGAGTCCGTCCACTGAAAAGGTTATTCAAAATATACAGGGGCAGCAGGCTCCTTATAAGTTTAGCGATGTTCATGAAGAAGCGATTATTTCAGCCGTAGAGCAAGCGTCTCCGTCGGTGGTTTCTATAGTTATATCAAAATATTTGCCTGTTATTGAGCAGTGTCCGGCGAATCCGTTTGGGGATTTGCCACCTGAATTTCAGGAGTTTTTTGGAGGAGGTTTTCAATTTTCCGTTCCTTGTCAAAAAGGCGCTGAATTAAAAGAAGTCGGCGGCGGAAGCGGCTTTATTATTTCAGCGGATGGTTTGATTTTGACAAATAAGCATGTTGTGGCTGATGAAAAAGCCCAGTATACAGTACTAACTAATGATGGTAAAAAATATACCGCTAAGGTTTTGGCGCGGGATCCTGTGCAGGATTTGGCTGTGGTTAAAATTGAGGCGGCTGGACTTAAAACTTTAAAACTTGGCAATTCTGACGCTATAAAGTTAGGACAAACTGCGATTGCGATTGGTAACGCGCTCGGTGAATTCAGAAACACTGTTTCTGTAGGAGTGATTTCGGGTCTGGCCAGGAACATTACCGCCTCTGATCAGTCAGGCAAATCAGAGATTCTTGAAGGATTGATTCAAACCGACGCAGCCATTAATCCCGGCAATTCCGGAGGACCGCTTCTTAATTTGAAAGGGGAAGTTATCGGAGTTAATACGGCTGTGGCTTCGGGCGCGCAAAATATTGGTTTTACCATTCCTATTAACAAAGCAAAAAGGGATATTATTTCAGTTCAGCAAAGCGGCAGGATTTCTGTGGCGTATCTTGGCGTACGTTATGTGAGCGTGGATGATAGTATCGCTGAAAAAGAAAAACTATTGGTTAAAAGAGGGGCGTTGCTTCGTGGTAATCAGGATGGTCCAGCGGTAATGAAAGACTCGCCCGCTTTTAAGGCGGGACTGGAAGCGAAAGATGTTATTTTAGAAATAGATGGAAGAAAAATTGATGAAAATAATTCATTATCGTCATTGATACAAAATTATCAAGTTGGCGACAAAATAAAATTAAAAATATTAAGAGGTGATAAGGAGATAGAGGCAGGGGTGACTTTGGAGGAAAGGAAAAATTAAAAAATGCCCGGAGTTTATCCAGAATTAAGCTGCAATAAAATTATTTTATTGCGCTTAATTATTTAAGGCGTTGTGATATAATTATTATTGGTAAAATAATAATTTATGAAAAAGTTATTAACCATAAGCTTTTTTATTTTCGGTATATTATTAGCCGGCTATTTCGCGGCAAATGCCAATTATGGTTGTATTGGCAATGAAAGCGCGCCTGACTGTCAGCCGAATTATAATGTAGATGGATGTGGTTGTTACAGGGGTAGAATTGGCATTGGGGAAAAATGTGAGTATATTAGCGATACGCATTACGGTCTTATTTGTAAGGGAAATAATATTTATTATGGCAGTTCCGGAACGGGCAGTGCCGGCAGCGCATACGGGACTTCCGGCTCCGATTCCGGTATTAGCAGTGATAAATGCCGCTGTGGCTATGGCGTAGTTAAGACCGGTGAAAAATGTGCCGCGCAGAATTATTTATATAATGGTTTTATTTGTAAAGGCGGCGATGTTTATTATGGTAGTTCCGGAACGGGCGGCGGCCCTTATCAGGATTCTGGCACTGATTCAGGAACTGGGGTATTGCCGTATGATTCTTCAGGCAGTGTTTCAATTTTTTGTACTCAACAATATGATCCAGTTTGTGGATTAAATGGTAAAACATATTCTAATAAGTGTTTTGCTTCTTCCGCTGGAGCCAGTGTGGCTTATACGGGTGAATGCAAATATGTTTCTTCGGGAACTGTTTGCGGGCATGATTATAATCCTGTTTGCGGTAAAGACGGGCAGAATTATGTTAATGAATGTTATGCGAAAAATAGCGGCATCGCAGTTGATTATAGCGGTAGATGCAACGTAACGGTTCCACCTGTCGGGACAGGCAGTATTTCTTATGAGCAAGACGCGGAGACGCAAAGATTGATGAACCTTATTAATTTATTACAAAATCAACAACGTTTAGCGGCGGAGAAAGCCGACCAGGAAGCTGTCCAGAGAGCAGAAGAAGCAGCAGACGCGTTAATAAAAGCGCGGGAGGCCAAAATCGCGGAAGATTTGGCAAAGAGAAATCGAGAAGCGGAGTTAAACGCGCAATTATTAAAAAATCAGTTGTCATTATCTCGGCAGTTAGCGGAGTCGCAGAAAAACAGCGTTGTAAACAAATTACAGAAAAGTTTAGCCAGCGCCGCAATTGATAAAAATAAACGTTTTGTTGTTGAAAATTTATACTCTGATTTTAATAAAATTAACAGTAAATTTACCGACGAGTGGGCAGGCGCTCTTAATCAACTTAGCAGAATTCTGAACGGAATTAGTTCACGGGCAGACAAAGCTGAGTTAAGCGGAGTTGATGTATCCGGTATTCGCGCCGCGGTCACAAAAGCCAATAGCGAAATAAGCGTTGCCGGTAAAGCTTTAACGATTCAGGCCGCGAAAGATTATCAGATTAAGATAACGACGGCCAAGAAATTAAAAACAGATGTTTTATCGGTTCGCGATCAGCTGGATAAAGATTTGCAGGCAGTGAAGTTATTGGTGATTGCCGCGAATAGCGACGCCGCGGCGGCCTTAGATTTATTGCGGGCGATTCCTAATGTAGACCAGTTATAATAATATTTATATTATGGAAATTATAGAAACGGGAAAATCAAAAAAATGGATTCTGATTGTGGCGGCGGCGATTATAGTTGCGGCGCTGGCCACTTATTATTTTATAGTTTTTAAAAAATTATCCCCGCCGGTTCAAAACAACACAGGGGTTAGCGGCAAGAAACTTCCTCCGGGCGACACGACTGTGGACATTAATAACGCGTTAAAGGCAATTAATTTAGGTAATCCTCAAGCCGAAATAAAAAATATTGACCCTGATATAAATAATCTTTAAATTATTTTGTATTTGATAGGGTTTGGCACTCTCGTTGACAGAGTGCCAAATTTTGATATACTTTTATAATGGTAAACTGGGGAACTGGTAAATTAGTAAAATAGGCAATGGGAAATTAAATAAGCATCAAAATTTACATCAATGAAAAATTTCAATCGTTTTACCATCAAGGCTCAAGAGGCGTTGCAAAATGCTCAAGATTTGGCGGCGCAAAAGCATCATGGCGAGTTTAAAGCCCTGCATTTATTGTCGGCTTTAATAGCCGATGCGCAGTCTTTGGTCAGGCCTCTTTTAACTAAGGCGGGAGTTAATTTAGATTCTTTAGACCAGGATATTGAGGAGGAGTTGAAAAAATTACCTAAGATTTTTAATAATGTTTCCAGCGTGGGGCAGTTATATTTGTCCCAGGAATTGATGCAGGTATTAGATAGGGCGGCTAAAATCGCCAGTCTTCAAAAAGACGAATTTATTTCATGCGAACATTTATTAATGGGAATTTTAGAAATATCTTCAGCGGCGCAGGTAATTTTAGAGAAACAGGGATTTCGCCGTGAAACCGCTTTAAGAATATTGGCGCAACTGCGCGGGTCAACTCGCGTTACCGATGAAACTCCGGAAAGTAAATTTCAGGTTCTGGAAAAATATGCCATTAATTTAACCGATAAGGCAAAGGACGGCAAATTGGATCCGGTTATTGGCAGAGAGGAAGAATTGCGCAGGGTAATTCAGGTTTTATCCAGGCGTACTAAAAATAACCCAGTTTTAATCGGAGAGTCGGGAGTCGGAAAGACTGCCATTGTGGAGGGTTTGGCGCAAAGGATTGTGTCAGGCGATGTGCCCGAGCCGCTTAAAGATAAAGAAATTATAATGCTTGATATAGGATCTCTTATCGCGGGCACTAAGTTTCGGGGAGAATTTGAGGATCGTTTAAAAGCGTTTATTAAAGAAATTCAGAATGCCGCTGGTAGATTACTTCTTTTTATTGATGAAATTCATATGATTGTCGGCGCGGGAGCGGCCGAGGGAGCGATAGACGCTTCTAATTTATTAAAGCCAGCCTTGGCTCGCGGCGAACTTCACGCTATCGGCGCGACTACCTTGAAGGAGTATCATAAATATATAGAGAAAGACCCGGCGTTAGAGCGCAGGTTTCAGCCTATTATAGTGGAAGAGCCGAGCATAGAAGATAGTATTACGATTTTACGCGGCTTAAAGGAAAAATATGAAATTCATCACGGGCTTAGGATTAGCGATGAGGCGCTGGTGGCCGCGGTTAATCTGGCGGCGCGTTATATAACTGACCGTTTTTTGCCGGATAAAGCGGTTGATTTGATTGATGAGGCCGGAGCGGCAAGGAGACTGGAATCGGAAAGTGTACCTAGGGAAATAGAACGAATCAGAAAGGAGCTTACCAGGTTGGAGGTTGAAAAATCAGCTCTTCAGAAAGAGGATTCGTTTAGCGGTAAAGCAAGACTTAAGTTTTTAATGAAAGAAATCGCGGCATTGCGAGAAAAAAATGATGAATTATCCGGCAAGTGGCATGGCGAAAAAATGGTTTTTGAAAATCATCTTAATTTGAGAAAAAAAATAGAAGATTTGAAGCGGCAAGCGGAAATTGCCGAAAGGGAAAGCGATTTGGAGAAAGTCGCCAAAATTTTGTATGGTGAATTGCCGGTTGCCGAAAAAGAACTTAAATTGTTTGAGAAAAAGCATTTCGGCGACAGTTTTAAAGATAAGAAAGGCGTTAAACCGATTAAGGGTCATAAATTCAGCGAGAAATTTATTAAGGAAGCTGTTGATGAGGAGGATATCGCGACTGTGGTGTCCCGATGGACTGGCGTGCCAATTACTAAAATGCTGGAATCCGAGGGTGAAAAGCTGGCCAAGATAGAAGAAATTTTATCCCATAGGGTTGTGGGTCAGTCAGAGGCGATTTCGGCCGTGGCTAATGCTTTGCGTCGGTCTCGAGCCGGGCTTTCCGATGAAGACAGACCTCTAGGATCTTTTATGTTTTTAGGGCCGACAGGAGTGGGGAAAACCGAACTTGCCAAAACGCTGGCAGAGTTCGTATTTAACGACGAGAAAGCGTTAATAAGGATTGATATGTCCGAGTATATGGAAAGGTACGCGGTTTCCAGATTAATCGGCTCGCCTCCGGGTTATGTGGGCCACGAAGAAGGCGGGCAATTAACTGAAATTATTCGCCACCGACCTTATAGTATTATTTTATTTGATGAAATTGAGAAGGCTCATCCCGAGGTGTTTAATATTCTGCTTCAGGTTTTAGATAACGGCAGACTTACGGATAGCAAGGGTAAAACTGTCAATTTTAAAAATTCTATAATTATTATGACTTCCAATGTAGGCGCGCCCTATTTAAAGCAAATGTCCAGTTTAGGTTTTAACGCTTTAAGCGGCGAAGAAGCAGACGGGAAAGAAGGGGAATTCAGGGATAAAATTCAAGAAGCTTTAAGAGAGCGTTTTAGGCCGGAATTTTTGAACCGTATTGATGACATTGTTATTTTTAATCCTTTGGGCAAAAAGGAAATTAAAGAGATTATTGGTCTTCAAATAGACCAAATAAAGAAAAAAATGGAACTTAAAGGATATAAAATCAACGTTGGGGATTCAGTGTTGGATTATCTGGCTAAGAACGGTTTTGAGCCCGAGTACGGAGCGCGGCATTTGAAAAGAGTGATTCAAAAAGCCATACTGGATAAGTTGGCCGATAAGATGATAAGGGGCCAAATAAAAGATGGTGGAAAGATTAAAATTGGTTTTACGGAGTCAGCGGTTACAATTACTTCTTAAGAGTTTTGCTTTCGCTGGGCTTTTAACCTGGGTAAAAATAGGCAATTTTGGATTTCTGCCGATTTTGTTTTTTTTATTTTTTTCCTTATACGTGTTTAATGGTCACCCGTATTCTTTGAGGTCTCAGAACTTTTATTCTTTTTTAGCGTTAATCGTTGTTTCCCTGGGCGTAACCAATATTTTAAATCGTCAGGCATTTGTAGTTTTGGCGATTTTATTTTTTTCGGTTTTATTTTATTTGATTTTAGGCATTAAAGAATTGGTATTTGTTCATCGCCACCAGTGGTATGCCGTTAAAAACATATTGTTGTTTTACTCTTTATTCCTATTTTTCTTTTTATGGGATAAATCCAGCTATTTTTTTATAAAGTATTTGTCTTTTTTTACGTTAACCTTTTTTATTCTGCGCGAATGGCTTTTTTGGTCCGAACAAAATTTTCCTAAAAGGCAGCTACTGGCATCTTTTGTGTTGGCTTTCGTGGTTGTGGAGATTTTGTGGTCTACCGCGATTTTACCCATTGGTTTTATCAGCTCCGCCAATATTATGATATTAATAACTTATTTATTGGTTGATTTTAGCTTGCGCCATTTTCAAGGAACTCTTAATAAGAAAATAATTTTGAGGAATTTAGGTGTTTTTTTATTGGCTATTGTTTTTGTTTTGATTACTTCTAAATGGAATAGCTATTAAGAGTTATAAAACAGGGTAATATTAAGACATAATTGCCGTTTGAATGCGGCAATTTTAATTGCCGAATAATATTGACAGGTTGTTTTGAGTACTTTAGACTGTTTTTTAATGACATCTGAATCATTTAGACAGAAGGCTCGCGAAATATGCTACGCCATAATCAGGGTTTCTTATTTTATTAAGCGTGGTGATTTGCGGCAAAGACTCGAGAAGTTAGCTTTTGAGTTTTTAGAGTATGCGGCAATGGTTTCGGCGGGTGATAAAGATGCTTTAGTTTTAAACGGCTTTAGACGCCTTAGTAAGGATTGGCCATTCGCTTTACGAGATAGAGCCAATTAATGCCACGATTTTAATAAGAGAGCTGGATTCTTATAATTCGGCAATGCGGCAATTCGGCAATGCGGCAAAGAAAGAAGAATCACTTGATTTAGAATCTTTATTTTCAAAGTCTTTATCTTCAATAACAAAGCATGATAGTGGTATGACTGCCGATGATAATAATCATAATGCGCAGGTTAATTTGAGTGATGTGAATAAGCTTAATAACGGCAATAATAATTTAGATGGCGGTATAACCATAAGGCAAAATACTATTGTAGAAAAAATAAGGCAATTTAATACGCGGCAATCTGTAAATAATGATTCGGCAATTGCCGAATCTAATGGTAATGAGACTTTGCCGCAAGGTGTTTGCCGATTAAAGGATATACTTATTCTTTTCCCGGAGGTTAGTGAGAGAACTCTAAGATATGATTTACAGCGTTTATGCGAACAGGGGGTGATTGAAAGGGTTG
>VMGU01000022.1 GCA_007376745.1 Parcubacteria group bacterium Athens0714_26 | reverse complement strand
TCCCGCAGGCGTGCCAGCTCGGTGTCCCCATTTATCGGGGACTGGCACGCCGAGGGCGAAGAAAATTTTGCCGCCGGAGCAAAATTATTCTGTTTCCGAGAAACAATTTGTCCGAGAACTGTGAACAACGCTAGGAATTCTTACAAATTAATATAATATGACAAACATTATTATCATTCCGACCTACAACGAAAAAGATTCTATTGAACTACTTATTAAAACAATTTTTAACTTAATTCCCGATATTTACATAATGGTCGTGGACGACAATTCTCCTGACGGCACCGCCAAAATAATAGAAAAACTCAAAACACAATACCCAAATCTTTCACTTTTAAAACGCGCGGCCAAACAAGGACTGGGCAAAGCTTATGTGGCGGGATTTAAAAAAATAATGGAAAGCCGGCAAAATTTTGAAAACATCATTATGATGGACGGCGATTTTTCTCATAATCCGAAATATCTTCCTGAAATGATAAAATTATCAAAAAATCATGATTTGGTTATCGGCTCAAGATATATCCACGGCGGCAGCGTAGCCAAAGAATGGGAATTCTGGAGAAAACTTTTAAGTTACGGGGCAAATATTTATGTTCAAATAATTTTAGGCTTCAAAATCAAAGATTGGACTGCTGGTTTTAATCTGATTAAAACCTCTATTTTAAAAAAGATAAATTTAGACCTACTGCTCCCCAGAGGATATGCTTTTCAATTTAGTTTTAAACATCATCTGTTAAAAAATAACGCCCGAGCGATTGAGTTTCCTATACATTTCGAAGAACGCGTTAAAGGAAAATCAAAAATGTCCTCCTCTATAATAACAGAAGCGGTTTTCGCGCCTTGGAAAATATTGTTCTCGGAAATTAAAGATTTCCCAACGAACTAAAATAACGAAATAGTTGGACCAACGATAGGAAAAGAATTATTACTCGTGATATTCGCCACGCGATTTAAATCATTATAATCAAAAGCCGAAACATCCGAAGCCGATTCAACATCTAATCTAATTTTGGGTTTTAATAAAGTATTGGGCGTAATAATTGTGGCCATAACATAATAGCTATTACCCGACACCATAAGTCCCTTATCCGATTTACTCAAATCAGCAGTCAATTTAAAATCAATAATCCCATTTACAGGACTATCAACGGTTGCCAAAATTGTGTCGTTTTTAGAAGCAACCAGTCGCAAACTAACAAGATTTGCGTCGGAAAGCGTGCCGTTATTTTTTAAACGTAGCCGAGTAATAGCTATAGACTCAACGGCAGAAAATTTAAATTCAGTTAATAAAACATCTGTGTAACGACTTAAGGTTATTGATGAATACTCCTGTTCAATCTTTAAAGCGCTATTAAAGGGATTTGGAAGCGTTGACAAAGTAGTTGTCGCTATGGGAGTCGTTATAACCGAAGTAGTTGTCGTAGCGGTTACCTGACTAATTTGGGTTGCCAGTAACGTTGTAAGTTGAATTTGTAACGCCTCCAGCTGTTTATTCAAATCCGCTATCCGCTTGGTTAGCTGCGCTTTAGGGTCTGCGGAAATTTTTTGATTGGCGGTCTCCCGGCTTTTAACGCCGAAAAATCCGCTTACCGGAACAATACCATTATTTTCCTGAAATTTTTTAACCGCGGCGAGAGTCAATGAAAAAAAATTGCCGTTTATTGGTCCGCCATACACGCCCTGCTCTGTCAAAAATTGCTGAAGCCGTGTCACCCCTAAATCATTTTTAAGCCCAAAATGAAGATTTTGTTCAAAAGTAACGGTTTCACCAAAAACCGCATATGCCGATAAAATAAACAAAACACCCGCAATAAAAATAATTTTATATTTTTTCATCTTATTTTTATTATACCACCTACATAGAAAACTTATAAACCTTAAACATGGGCGCGGCTTGTTGATTTACAATAATCGTTCCCGGAGTAAGTTGTAATTGCTGTATTAAAAAATTTTCAAAATCATTGGCGTCTGGCGTGAAAAAATAAGGATTGAGCGACGTGCTATCGGTTGCCTTCACAAAATAAATCTCATAGTCTTTAAAATAATCCGCGCCCTGTGAACGCAAAATACTCTTGAACTGTCCCGCTGTTACCGCGGAAATACCGTGATAATAAGTACGCCTCGCGAAAACCCATAATTTCGCGGAAAGAATGGCATTCTCATCATAAATAATCATAATCGGTTTTCCCGATGGTTTATATTTTTTTATACTCTCCTGAATAATTCTGTCTAAATGAGGATTTGTTGATCTAGGCACGGCCAAAGAACGATTATCGCCAAAAACATTATCAAAATAACGGTCAAGCTTCGCGATGCCAAAATCAGGAAAATCAAAAAATATGCCGCCAATCATAAACACCGTCTCGTAAACCATAAAAATAATAAAAATAATTTTAAAAACAGTAGCTAGATACCCTCCTGAAAATTTTTCTTTAAAATAAACAAACAAAAAAGTTATTAAAAAAACAAAAGGCGCCGTATATAAAGAAATAAAACGGAAGGCCGAGCCCACGGCGACCAACACTAAAGTAATAAAAATAAACAACAACCATAAAAACATCAAAAAATTATCTCTTTTCTTAAACCATAAAATAATAGAAGCGATAATTCCACCGGTAACGGCAATCAGCGAGGAAATTGAATATAAAGACAAAAGATTGTCTATCATTTTAGAAAAAGGCTCCTGATTCTTGCCTAAAGAAACCCGCCACTCCGGCGTATTTTGTTTAAAAACATAAGCAAACTGCAAATCAAAATGACCTGTATTTTTCCATAAATAAAAATTATAAATAATGACGGGCGAAAACATTATCCCCGCGAGAAACAAAGCGCCATAAAAATACGGGCCGTGAAATAAATCCCGTCTTGCGATTAATAAATAAACCAAATAAACCGGCAAAAGAAAAAATCCCGTGTATTTAGTCAAAAACACCAAACCCAGCGTTAATCCGAAAAACCACCAATACTTTTTATTTTCAATAAATTTTAGAAAAGCGTAAATATTTAAAAAAATAAAAAATATCAGAACTGATTCCAGTATACTCGAACGGGAAACCCATACATGAGCATTGTTTACGGCGAGTAAAAAAGCGGCCAACAAAGCGGCGTATTCATTCTTAAAAACGCGTTTGGCGATTAAAAACACCAGAACAATTGAAAATACGCCGGCCAAAGCCGAAGGTAAACGGGCGACAAAAAGCGAATCGCCAAAAACCTCAAAGAAAATGTGCTGAATTATAAAAAACAGCGGCGGATGGTCATGGAAAGAAAGATGCGTCCAAAACGGCAACACCGCGTCCTTAAACCACTGTACTGGCTGAGTCTGGTCGCTGTTTTGAATATAATCCACATACCCTATTGACCTAAAAGCATAAAGCCCCTCGTCATGAAAAATTTCAGCCGAGCCCAGTCCCCAAAACCGCAAAACAACGCCTATAACAATCGCCAGCCAAAAAAGATTTTTTACACTTAAAAATTTCTTTGTTAAATTAATATTCATATCCCTTATTAATACTTAAAAAAACAATTAAAAACAATGGTCTGTATAATTCATATTTATTTTACAAGAACCACCCCTAAAAACCAAACGCCCCGATAAATATCGGGGCGTATTGGCTAATTCTTAGAAATCTCAAGGATTATCTCTAAAAACTATTTACTAAGAGTTTCGGAATTCATATTGGAGGACGGAAGTCCAACAATACCATAACCGTTACTCCAATCAACATCAACTATGCTTTCTGCGGTAGAAGTAGAACGTGGTGACCAGATAAAGTCATTGTTAGTATCCTGGTCTGTAGTGCTTGCGTTAAACATATTGCCAGTCACAACAGCGCCAGAACCTTTCGGAGACGCATATGCGGCATCACCTTCTAATTGAACCTGGATAGTTTCAGAAGTTCCCGAACCAGACAAGGTTCCAACAGACGCGGCCAACTTAAACCATCGGCTCTGCCCGGAGGCAATAACCATGGTAGTTGTGCCACCCGCGCAACCGGTCTTATCAGGATAAATCTCCGGAGCAGCCGCGCCATTAGCCATTCCGCTTGATGGAGCTTTGGTGCTTGTATTAGGAGCTAAACCACTGAAACAATTTCCCGCGTTAACTAATCCACCAGCATTAACGCCGCTATTGAAGTTGGAATCAGCCGAGCTGAATCCAGAATCGCTAAAGGCGTATAAGGAGAACTTAGTTGACGTAGCTGACGTAACAGCCGCGGTTGACGAAGACACGCTAAAGGTAAACTTGTACAAAGCGACATCGCCATTCGTAGCAGTCACCTTAAATTTATACAGTGTCTTTGAATCTCCAGCGACAAGCGTTCTTTCACTGGCACTCAAGGCAACCTGCTCAAACACAGGATAAGACTTCATAATGCGTACACCATTAGAGGCAGTGTCAGCGCCAGTCGGAGTAACTGTCTGACCAGACGCAACGCCTGTGCCATAGTTACCCGTAAGTCCCAAGTTTCCACCGTCATAATCTACGGCTAAGAGTTCGCCTGAAGCAGTCAAAGGACCTGAAGCCGAAATTCCGGCAATCACACCCTTGATAACCAACACGGCAGCGCCGTCTCTTGGAACAGTAAAGCCGGTTATTGCGGAAGAAGTAGCATAATCATCACTAGAGAAAGTAGCCGTACCCAACAAAGTACCGTCAGTCTTATACAGACTTACCATCTGGCCTACCAAATCTTGTGGAGAGTTAGAAGCAACACCACTTAGATTTAAAGCAACCTGATTAATCACAACGTCTTCATTTGTGGCGGTATATCTAATTCTCGCCAATTCAACTGTTTGTCCAGGAGAAACAACTGCGTAGGACGGAGAACCCGAATCCAAAGCAACTGTTAGAGAACCCGCGGACGCAGTAGTCATTTTCTGCCCCATATTGTCATTTTCTGTAATTGTCGCAGTCTGTCCGGAAGTTAAACCAGTCGGAGAAGGAGACGAGCTAGAATCATAACCCCATGCGTAACTGCCTGAAGCCCCTGACCTCGTATCACACTTTAACGACAACTGTTTTGACGAACCTTTTACAAGGGTTAATCCAGTGCCATCAAATATAAATGAGGTTGAAGAAGCCACGGCTGTCGGGTTAATCACATTACCACCCGTCGTTAGTGAAACCGTGCCATCATACAGCTGACAATTAGTCAAATCGGTGGCGGTGCTTGCGGTATAAGTATTATATTCTAACGGCAACGCGGTTAATCTGATATCTTCTCCGGAACCCGCTGTGTCAAGAATATATCTTGCAAACTCTACGCCTTTCTGTCCAGCAATAATGGTCTGCGCAATCGGTATCGCGGAAACGCTAATTGTAAGAGATGCCGCTTTTACCGTCATTGTTTGACCGGTAACTGCCGAGGTCGGACTTGGAGTAATGGTTACACCGGTAGTCTGACCTGTTACAGAAGTAAACTGCGTGCTCGGAGTAGTGGACGCTTGAATGCTATCGTTATTAGCAAAATCAGTAGCCAACTTACCTTTTAAGGTTAAGTTTGTTATACCCACTGGGAAAGTAACTGTATCTGTGAAAGTTACAATACCGGAATTGGTAGTACCAGTAGGATCAACAGGACCCGCTAATATCTTACCGTCTTGATCAACAATTTTAATGTTGTCAATATCCTCTATTCCTGCGGAAGTTCCGCTATTTTCTGTAATAAGAAGATTGAACTTCATATTAGCAACCGAGACTGCTTCGCCTTTTATGGTAACAGTGAAGCCACCCAAAGGCTGGTCAGCTAAGTTAATAGCGATATTCTGCGCCTGTACGCTTGGCCATGAACTCACCGTTATAGTTCCGGATGAAACTAGAACCTGTGCCGAATCATACCAAGGGTCTTCGCTACTGCTAAAGTTTGATGAATCAGCTGTCGGAACAGAAGCGCCGGTCTGTGGCGGAATAAGGCCGTAGCCATAGCTCTCGCCAACCGCGTAAAGATCTGTTCTCTTGGCAATATCAAAGTCAATTGTTCTAGCTGAACCACCGACAATATCGCCCTTAACAGACATTTCTTTGCTAAATCCTTTGTCTGTTAAAATACCCTGACCCGGGAACACCGTGGTGTAATACTTACCATCAGCGCTCACAGTGGTATCGTAAGCCGTGCCATCAACATAAGTCTTAATATTAGCCAAATCAGAGGAAGCGCTGGCTGAACCGGTTTGATTCCAACGAACAGACTTCAAATAAATCTTTTCAGCGGAACCAGCCGTGATTTTCACAGACGAAAAAGTATAACCGGTTACACCGATTTCTTTAGTCTGACTAGATCCCGGATCAAGCGGTCCACGCGCCATAGTAACACTGCCGATTGTCAAACTCTCGTTAATGGTATGCGTAGCGCCTACCATTGGTAAAGTAGCATTGACTGCGGCGGAAGTATTAATTGCCGTAACGGCCAAAGAAATGGTTTGACCGGCATAAGCGCCGCCTGCAGCAGCGCGATTTGCCGCTACAGTCACAGTCTTTGACGCGCCAGCTTTAATTACCATCGCTTCACCAACAGTGGCTTTATGTTCAGAATTTAAAGTCTTCTTAAGACCCAATTGTTCGCCTGTGGTTTCGTCTAATAAAACAACGCTGTCTAAAGACGCATCGGCAGCCAAACCAGTTCTCTGAACGGTTAACGAATCAACTGTAACATCGCTAGCGCCCGCGGTCAGGATAACCTTAGTAAACGGAATCCTTGACGCTCCACCGGGAGCAATTGATGACGTTGGTTGACTCGATGACAAGGCTACTGTTAATCCGCCTCCGGTTGGAGTCGTTGTACCGCCAGTCGTACCACCGGTTGTTCCACCGGTTGTACCGCCAGTTGTTCCAAGCGAAGACAATTTAGCTCTTGTAATAGGACCAAAATAACCAGCCGCTGGGGAAACACCCACAGCTGCTTGCCATTTTGCGAGAGCCGCCTTGGTTAAAGAACCAAAATACGCGCTCTCATTGCCCGACGAACCAGCTCCGCTGGCCGCCACTTGATAACCATTACCATTAAGGAATTTCTGCAAATCAGTTACTGCGGCTCCTTTGCTTCCGATAGTGAGATTACCAGAAGTTAAAAGTGAAGCCGGAACAGCTCCGGATGTCGCAGTAGTGCCAGTGGTGCCGGCTAACTGGGCATTTAATGCTTGAATTTGCGCCAGCAAAGCATTAATTTGTGTTTGTAATTCATCAGTGGTTGCCGCATTGGCTACCGGAAGAATGGCGCCCGAAAGCGAAAGGACTGTGGATATTGAAACCGCAGTTATCGCTATTTTATTTATTAATTTACTCATAATCTTTTTATTTTTATGACCTTTTTCTTTTTAACCTGTAAATCGACTTACTCTGGTTTAAAAAGAATTTTCAGTTTTAATTTAATTTTTAATAATCTAATCTTTTTCAAAAATTATCTCTCTTGCTGTTCCTCAAATTATTTTTGAAGACCGACCTTAGCAAAAGAATAACCCTAATATCTTTTTTATAATCGCTTGATTTTCTATTTAATAAATCCTTCTATTAAATAAAAAAACTCGCTTTTGAACGAGGCCTAAAGTAATCATAAATAATGCAAATTTCACAAATTCTATTCGCATTATTTAAATTTTATTCGCGTTATTCGCGA
>VMGU01000021.1:15595-17220 GCA_007376745.1 Parcubacteria group bacterium Athens0714_26 | reverse complement strand
TCTGATGAGCCTTCAGGCTCGAAGAGGTGTGGGGGGAATTCCGCCACGCCCGAGCGTCCCGCCGGAGCCCCGCACCAGAGCAAGCTCGGTGCGGGATAAACTCCGCGGAGGCGGTCAATCAGGGTTCTCCGCAAAATGGGTTCTGACTTTTTCCAACAAACACCACCAATTTTATTAGCTGTTTCGTTCAGAATTTCTTGGCGCAAATATCGCTTTTATTAAAATCAAACATATTCAAAATCATTGACTTTTGTTATTTTTTGTATTAATATTTTTAGTAGATTTTAAATAATTTAATAAGGGAGGGAATATGAATATGTTTGGTAAGGTTGAGCCGGGTATGCCTTTAAACGATGCTGTTTTGGCGCGTATGCCGGAAGAAGAAAAAGAATTTTGGCTGGATTTTTTAATGTCCGCCCAAAAAGAGATGGGTAGAAACATAAAAGCAAAGAAACACGAGCCGTATAAACCAACGCAGTCTTTGTAGGAGAAGTACAAAATTGCCATTAATAAATATCAGGGAGAAAAATATTGCCAGATTCACCAACTGGAATACATTTTTATTTTTGATAAATAAACAGAGAGGAGGAGCTATGTTAAAAGAAGAACAAGTCCTGAATATTTTTAGGAGAGTTGGGGCCATTCTTACTGGCGGCCATTTTGTCTACACATCAGGAAAGCACGGCTCGGTGTATTTTAACAAAGACGCGATTTATGTTTATTCGAAAGAGGTTTCAAAATTATGCGAAGCCATGGCTGTAAAATTTCTAAAAGACGGCGTGGAAATCGTAATCGCGCCCGCCGTGGGAGGCATCATTCTTTCTCAATGGGTGGCGTACCACTTATCACGTATGTCGGGAGAGGAAGTGTTAAGCGTCTATGCCGAGAAGGAGCGAGTGGAGTTAGTTTCGTCCAGATACGGACCATTGCCGCTCAAAATACAAGATAAATTTGTCATTAAACGCAGCTACGATAAGCTAGTAGCCGGAAAAAATGTTTTAGTGGTTGAGGATGTTTTGACCACCGGCGGAACGGCAAAAAAAGTTATAGAAGCGGCGCGTGAAGCGGGTGGCAAAGTCATAGGTTTAGCCGCTTTATATAATAGAGGCGGCGTTACAAAAAATGATTTAGGCGTACCTACTATGTTTGTTTTCGCTGACATTAAGCTTGACGCGCAGGATGAAAAAGATTGTCGGCTTTGCGCTAAGGGTGTGCCGATAAATACCGATGTCGGGCACGGAAAAGATTTTCTTAGGCGAAAAAAATTAAAGAAGAAAGTGTGATGATTAGAGCCCGCGTGTAATTGCGCGGGCTTTTTAAAAACTGTTAATTAGACACTGGCTGCTCTTATAATATACTCAAGTAGTCCGGTTGAGCCAGTCATTTTATAGGCAGGGTCGTTTTGAATAGATTATTTATAGATGTTAGAACCTAATTTCGCTTTATATATTCTTAGCCAAATTTCTTATCTTGGACTTTTTATTTTATTGATTGCGATTAATTTTTTGCCTTTGCCCGAGGAGTTATTATTGTTGTCGCTCGGCTACCTCACTGCCGCCGGTCTGGGCAATGTTTTTTTGATTATAACCATCGGCATATTGAGTCTTGCTATTAGTGATAATATT
>VMGU01000021.1:3457-15586 GCA_007376745.1 Parcubacteria group bacterium Athens0714_26 | reverse complement strand
GATAATATTTTATTCTGGCTTAGCAGGAAAGGCAGTAAGTACGTGGAGTATTTTGAGAAAAAAATAATGGATGAGAAATTCGCTAAATACAAAAAGCTTATAGATGAGCATATGAATAAGACAGTTTTCTTTTTACGGTTTATAAGTACTTTGCGGCTACTCGGGCCTTTTCTGGCCGGCTCCAAGAAAACAGCATGGAAAAAATTTCAGATTTTTGATTTATTGGCGCTGATGATTTACGTGCCCATGCTGGTTTTTTTGGGAAGCCTTTTTTACAGTCAATTAGCCGTCTTCATTATAAAAATACACGCTTTACGGCACGCGTTTTTCGTGCTTTTTCTGATTGTGCTTGGAATTTTAAGTAAAATATTGATTAGCGACAGAGTTTATAAAAAAGGAAACTAAGATTTATTGTTTATGCGGGAAATATATACGGCACCCGCTTCTGATTTTTATCCACAAATAGTTTTCAGAGAGCTTTGATATTTGTTATAATGATTTTAGGCTTTATTTTAAAAGCAAAAAGGTCGATTAGTCTAATGGAATAAATTAATTTAATTATTAATTAGATGTTAATTCAAACTTGGACGGATGTGTTGATTAGTTCTTTGCAGAATTTGTGGATTCAAGTCATTAACTGGATTCCTTCGTTAATCGGCGCGCTAGTGGTATTTATTATCGGATTAATCGTGGCGGCCGGGCTAGCGTCTCTTGTAGAAAGAGTTATTGCTATGTTGAAGCTTGACGCGTTGCTAAGGAAATTCGGTTTGGAAGAATATGCCAAGAGGGCGAATCTATCAATAAACTCGGGCCGCTTTTTAGGCCAGTTAGTTTATTGGTTTATGGTTATCGCGTTTCTGTTGGCTGCTTCCGATATTTTAGGTTTCTTTGCTTTGTCCACATTCTTGCGGGATGTTTTGGTGTATTTGCCAAACATAATAGTAGCGGTTTTGATAATGGTGGTTGCTTTAGTCGCGGCCAACGTTGTCGGACGATTGATACGCGTTTCGGTGGCTGGCGCGAAATTGCATTTCGCTAAATTCTTGGGTTCTGCGGCTCGTTGGGTAATCATAATTTTTGGATTACTCGCGGCTTTGACTCAGCTCGGAATCGCCACTTCAATAATCAATACTTTGATTACGGGTATTATCGCTATGATTGCCATTGCAGGAGGGTTGGCTTTTGGTCTGGGCGGCAGAGATTATGCCACTCATCTTTTACAGATTGTTCGTGATGAATTGGAAGGCAATAGATAAAATTTAATAGTTTTCGTTTTTCCTAAAAAACTTTCGCAGTGAGGCCCGTTTACTTCAATGAATGGAGTGGGCGGGAGCGGAAGTTTTTTAGTTTTAGTGCGTAGTTATCTGACCCAATCCAATTCGGTTTTGTGGATAATTTTGGCTATTGACATAGTCGGGATGGCGGCTATAATAATAAATACTACTAATGAATATCGTTTTACATAAAAAACATCGCGGCTGATAGGTAATCTTTTTGTTATGCAAAAGGCCGCGCGACGCGCGGTTTTTTATTCTAAAACAAATAATTATTAATATCGGTTGTTCATAAATTTTTTTAGAAAAAGCCGGTGAAAAAATTTATGAGTGACTGATGGAAATGGGTGAATTTCCAGAAACTTGAAAATGCGACCCGTCCGCCAGTTGGCGGAGCGAGGATCTAAATAAAAGAAAATTCAGCAATACATTTAACAACAAGTGCATTTTCACAATGTATTGTCAGATCTTACATGTGGGTAAGGTCGGCGATTTAGTTAAATCGTTTAAAAATAAATATTGACTTAAGAGGTCAGTGACTGGCGTTTTATTTATAAAACATCAGGATAAAATTAAGGGCGTATGGTGGATGCCTTGGCATCAAATGGCGATGAAGGACGTGGTGTAGCTGCGATAAGCTTCGGGGAGGTGCTTAGCAACCTTTGATCCGGAGATTTCCGAATGGGATAACCCTTTGCGATAAACTCGCAAAACCAGTGCTTCGCACTGGAATTTTCAATTTTCAATTTTCAATTTTTATTAAATTTTCAATGTTTTAATTTTCAAATAATTAATTCATTAAAAATTCATTAGAAATTAAAAATTAGAAATTAGAAATTCCACTGCGGAGCAGTGGAGCGTATCCGCTGAAGTGAAACATCTCAGTAAGCGGAAGAATCAAAAATAAAAAGACCTCTATTTCACAAATTTCACCAATTTAGCGAATCTAATTTTGAGACAGATTCGCGACGCAAGGAGCGAAGTGTATGTTTACATACACGAGCGAATAGCAACAAGGAAGCTGGCCAAAATTAGTTCGCCCGAAAGGGAAACAAAATAATGGCCGATTTCATCGTTACTCGTCGGAAAGGTAGCTATAGCTACGATTTCCTCCTCGTGTCTTGAACTTGTCTCATTATTTTGTTTCTAAATTTGGCGATATTTGTGAAATAGAGGTCGTATGATTCCCCAAGTAGCGGCGAGCGAAAAGGGAACAGTCTAAACCTAAAATAAAAATACTGAAAACTGGATGTCAGGAATCGATTTATCGATTACTAGTTCAGACCTTTCTTTGTTTTTCTTTTGGGTGTCGTAAGATAGAAATTTTTTCTTAATGCGGACTTACGCTGACAATGCGCGAACTGTGCGGAATTTTTTCCGCGCTAATTCGCGTGCCGTCTGCGTAGTTCCGTATATTTGAAAGAAAAGTTACAAAATTGTTGGTTAATTGAAGCTGCTGGAAAGCAGCGCTATAAAGAGTAATAGCCTCGTAAATGAAAACCGACAATCTTTTTATTTCTACCGGTATAAAATCCGGAGGTATCTTAATGGATATCTATCTTGAGTACTTCGAGGCAAATTAACCTTGAAGGAAGCTACGAGTACTATTCTCGTGAGACTAAATACATTTGATGACCGATAGTGAACTAGTACCGTGAGGGAAAGGTGAAAAGTAGCCCGGAAGGGCGGTGAAATAGTACCTGAAACCATATGTCTACAAGGAACGGAAGTCCGCAAGTCTGCCTAACGGTAGGCTGGGACAACCGTGTGCCTATTGAAGAATGAGCCAACGACTTTATGTAAACGGCTTGGTTAACCCGCCAAATGCGGGGAAGCCGTAGGGAAACCGAGTGTTAATAGCGCGTATGTCTCGCAAGAGACTGTCGTTTACATAAGACCCGAAGCCAAGCGAGCTTGCTCTGGCCAGGATGAACTCCAACTAAACACTGGAGGGAGGTCCGAACTAGTGGGTTGTGCAAAACCCTTGGATGAGCTGGTGTAAGAAGTGAAAAGCTAATCGAGCTTGGTAATAGCTGGTTCTCTCCGAAATAGTTTTAGGACTAGCGTCAATTCAAGATTTTTGGGGGTAGAGCACTGGATGGTCTGCACGGGCGAAAGTCCGACGGACCAATCAAACTCCGAATACCGAAAATTATAATTGGCAGTCAGACTGTGGGGGCCAAGCTCCATGGTCGAGAAGGGAAGAGCCTAGATCGTCGTTTAAGGTCCCTAAATTTTTGCTAAGTGTCAAAGGTAGTAATCAACCATAGACAGATAGGAGGTTGGCTTAGAGGTAGCCATCCTTTAAAGAGTGTGTAACAACTCACTATTCAATGTCCTTCGGGACGTGGTTGGTTGCGCCAAAAATGTACCGGGGCTAAGCAAGATACCGAAAACACGAATTCCGACGTAAGTCGGAATGGTAGGAGAGCATTCTTATCAGCTGTGAAGCCGCATCCGCGAGGAGCGGTGGAGCGTTAAGAAGAGAGAATGTTGGTATAAGTAACCACAAAGCCGATGAGAAATCGGCTCCCCGTAAGTCTAAGGTTTCCGTGGCAATGGCAATCATCCACGGGTTAGGCGATCCTAAGGTAATGGCGAAAGCCGCAGCTGATGGGTAGCCGGTTAATATTCCGGCCCTTCCTAATAATTCGATGGAGTGACGAAGAAAATAAAATTGCGCGCCTTAATGGTTTGGCGTTGCTGGTAAGAAGAGTGGGCATCCAGGAAAATCCGGGTGCGAGGCCTTTAGTGGCCGCCATTCGTTTATTGGCATAAGGTCAAGTTTTTACTTGGCTAATGAAATTGAAGAGTCTTCCGAGAAAAACTTCTAAGATTAGTTATTAGGAAATCGTACCGTAAACCGACACAGGTGGACGAGGCGAGTAGCCTCAGGGGAACGAGTGAGTCTTCGTTAAGGAACTCGGCAAAAAAGCGGTCGTAAGTTAGCGATAAGACCTGCCCAGTCAGTGCTTCGCACTGGAATTTTCAATTTTAAATTTTCAAATAATTTTTAATGATTTAATTTTTAAAAATTTAGAAATTAAGTCATTGATTAAAAATTGGAAATTAAAAATTAGAAATTCCACTGCGGAGCAGTGGTTTGGGCCGCAGCTAAAGTATCTCTGGCAACTGTTTACCAAAAACACAGCTTCCTGCTAACTCGCAAGAGGATGTATAGGAGGTGACACCTGACCGATGCGAGAAGGTTAACGGTGGCGGTCATATTATTTACTTAGTATGGCTGACTGCCCGAAGCCCTCGTCAATGTCGGCCGTAACTATAACGGTCCAAAGGTGAATTAAATTGCTTTTGTAAAATTTGGCTATATGCTGGGATATCTGTAGAATCCGAGACTACTATGGTATAATACGTACATAGATTATGGCGTTAATATTAAGTAAAAAAGTTATCGGTGCAGACAATCAGCAGGAAAGACTAAAAATCGCGAACTGGATTTGTGGTTTTGTTGATGGCGAGGGTTGTTTTTCTGTAAGTGTCATTAAAAACAAAACTACAAAATTCGGTAATCAAATTTTTCCGGAGTTTGTCATAACGCAAGGAGCAAAAAGTTTAACCGCTCTTGAAGAAATTAAAAATTTTTTCGGTTGTGGAAGAATTTTTATCAATAAGCGTTATGATAATCACAATGAAAATCTTTATAGATATTGTGTAAGATGTTTGAGTGACTTAGAGAATAAAATAATCCCTTTTTTCTTAGAAAATAAATTAAGGACTTTTAAGAAAAAAGATTTTATTATTTTTAAGAAAGTTATAAAAATAATGTCTTCTAAAAAACATTTAAACAAATCCGGAAGAAATAAAATATTGCGATTAATCAGTAAAATGAATCGCAGAAAAAAGCGTTTTTAGTATCCTCAGAGACTATATGCCAAAGTCCGATGTAAAACCGGATAAGATATAGTCCGAACTGCATAGCGATATGCAGAGATAAATAGAAATATTTATCCATCCCGCGTCGCGGGATTGTAACATATTTGAGCGCAATTCCTTTTCAGGTAAGTTCTGAAGCGCATGAAAGGTGTAATGATCGGAGAACTGTCTCAACGAAGAGCTCGGTGAAAATGCGATTCCCGTGAAGACGCGGGATACCTGCAGCAAGACGAAAAGACCCCGAGAGCTTTACTGTAGTTTGGTATTGGTTTTAAAAATTAAATGCGTAGCGTAGTGGCGAGGGGATGAAGTTCCGTTTTCGGACGGAATGGACTCGACAATGAAACAGCCATCTTCTAATTTTTAAATTCTAACCTGACCGGCAAAAACGGTCGGAGACAGTGCCTGATGGGCAGTTTAAATGGGGCATTTTCCTCCCAAAGAGTAATGGAGGAGTTTAAAGGTCAGCTTAGCCCGGATGGAAATCGGGCTGGACGCGTAAAGGCACAAGCTGGCTTGACTGCGAGACTTACAAGTCGAGCAGGCGCGAAAGCGGAACTTAGCGACCCGACAGTCCTTTATAGAAAGGCTGGAGACAACGGCTAAAAGTTACCTCGGGGATAACAGGCTAGTTTTGTCCGAGAGTCCCTATCGACGACAAAGCTCGGCACCTCGATGTCGGCTCGTCCTAGCGCCCCGCTGGAGAAGGTGGGAAGCGTATGGCTGTTCGCCATTTAAAAGGACACGTGAGCTGGGTTCAAACCGTCGTGAGACAGGTTGGTCTCTACCTGCTGTAGGCGTGGGCTTGAAAAAAGCCCGTAAACACTTTGGAGAAGTCGACCCTAGTAGGACATTATGTCCATGCTACTTTATGAAACTTTGTTTCATCAATTGGTTTACTCGGCAATCACAAGAATTTTGATTCTTGCGTTGCCTCGTTGCCAATTGTCGGAGTAATCCGAAATGACAATTTGGCTAATAACGGTGGAATCTCTTTGGTTTTTGGTTCGTTGATAACCATAATTGCAAACGGTTCAGCAAAAATGGTACAGTTACTTGAGGACCAATAATTAACGAGACAATACCGTGGGAAGTCGATCTAAAATTAATTTATCTTATATAGCGGGTTTCCTGGATGGCGACGGCAGTTTGATGTTGCAAATTAAACGCCGAAAAGATAGTAATTCAGGAATAAGATTTATGGCTACTATTTGTTTTTATCAGGATAGTCGCCATGAAAAACCATTATATTGGATAAGAGATGTTCTTGAAATCGGTTATTTATCTAAACGCAAAGATGGAATGAGTGAATTGCGAATAAATGGATTTAAACAAATAAATCAGATTATTGGAAATTTGATGCCATTTATTCGATTTAAGAAAATTCAGGCAGAAATAATGTATAAAGCAACCCATCTTTTAGCGAATAAATCAGGTAAATTAACGGAAAAAAATTTAAGAAGTTTGGTTGATTATATAATCACTATTCAAAATAGTAATTATGCGGCTAAACGGAAAAAAGATAAAAAAGAATTGTTAAAAATTTTAGATTTGACCCCGTAACGACTTGTGTCCGATTTTACATCGGACCGGAATGGAAAATATGAAGTTTGTTTTCTATTAATACGCCAACTCCTAATCCTAAACCGCGTTTGCGGTCGGACGGATGAAGATATAGTCTGCGCACGTAGCGATACGTGATAACGTGACGAGAGGACCGGGTTGAACGAGCCGCTGGTCTGCCAGCTTTGGTACCAACTGAAGTGCTGGGTAGCTATTGCTCGGACGGGATAAGCGCTGAAAGCATCTAAGCACGAAGCCTTCCTCTAGATTAAGTGTTAGGTCCCTGGAAGATTACCAGGTTGATAGGTCACAGATGTACGCACAGTAATGTGTTTAGTCGAGTGATACTAATAGACCGTTCTTTTCTTATATAAGACTTTTAATATAGAAGTTTTATATAAGAATTATCTGACCTCTTAAGCCAGTATTTATTGGGAGTAATCCCTGCCTGCCGTCAGGCAGGGCGAATATCGCGAATTTATTTCCAAATAATGCGAATAAAAAATAGATTTTTAAAAACCGCGCAGGATTGTTAGCAGCAGTTTCTCGGTGATTTAGTTTAGCGTGCCCTACCCGTTCCCATTCCGAACACGGAAGTAAAAGCGTTAAACTCCGATGATATTTTTTGGTTCGCCGGAGGAGAAAGTAGGATTTGCCGGGATACTATTGCTAATAATTATGTGCGGTTTTTTTTATTTGTCGCTATCGCATCAAAGGTTTATAATATAATAAATGCCTCGCGTACTTAAGCAAATTATTTACGGTATTTTTTATCTTTTAATTGTTAGCGCCATTAGTTTTGGCGTTTATTGGTTTTTCGGCAGGCCGGCTGAGACGTGCCTAGATAACATTCAAAATCAAAATGAAATCGGCGTTGATTGCGGCGGCTTGTGCGTTTCCTGTGAGCTTAAAAATATAAAGCCGCTGTCGGTTAGTGATACCGATATTTTTAAATACAAAATAAATTTTTACGATTTTAACGGCAAGCTTATAGAATCAATTAACCGCAGTTCTTTTATTTACGCCGGAGAGAATAAAAATATGGTTGAAGCGGGCATTGATGTGGGTAGCGCTAAAATCAGCCGAGCGGAAGTAGTAGTAGCCGATACGCGTTGGATACTTTCAGGCGAGTTTCAGCCGCCTGCTTTTGAAACAAATAATTTGCGGACCGGAAAAACCGGTGATACATTTATTGTCAGCGGTGTCATTAAAAATGTTAATAGCTTTAGCATAGCAAGGATTATTATTAACGCGGTTTTGGTGAATAAAGCCGGTTCGGCACTTGGCGCCACGAGAACGGAAATAGATGATTTAAATGCTTTCAGTGAGAGGAATTTCAGCGTTTTTGCGCAAGTTGACCCGTTTTTAATAAACCAAGTTGACGCTTCAAACACGCAATTTTTTATAGAGGCTCGGCGCGATAAAGCCAGCGAATAATATAAATGAATTTTATAGCCCGCGTTAAAAATCTTGATTGGGTTTTGAATTTTTCCATCCTTTTTATCGCTTTGGCGAGTTTGGTTTCCCTTTATAGTACCGACAAGGCTTCATTTTACAAACAGCTTATCTGGTATGTCATTGGCTTGGTTTTAATTTTCGTTTTTTCACAGGTTGATTGGCGGCCGTTTTTAAATTATTCCCGGACTATTTGGGGGCTTTATGTTTTTTCCGTTGTTTTACTGGTTGCCACTTATTTTTTCGCTCCGCGGATTCATGGCACCAAAGGATGGCTGGTTCTGGGGCCGTTTCAATTTCAGACTTCCGAGTTTTCCAAGTTTGTTTTAATAGTCGTATTTTCGTGGTTTTGGGCCAAGGCGCATATAGGCATTGCCTACTCGCGCAATATATTTATTTCTTTTTTGTATTTAATCCCCCCGATTTTATTGGTGCTTATGCAGCCAGATATGGGTTCGGCGCTGATATTATTCGGGATTTGGTTCAGTTATTTGCTGATTAGCGGAATAAAATGGAAGCATCTTGCTGTTGCGTTGCTTATTTTTTTAATTGCGTCCGTTTTTTTATGGATGAGTTATTTAAAAGATTATCAAAAAGAAAGAATCATAGGCCTTTTTTATCCCGAAAGAGATCCGCTTGGATTCAGCTATAATGTAATTCAATCCAAAATAGCCATAGGCTCCGCGGGGTTATGGGGCAAGGGTTTTGGGCAGGGGACGCAGTCCCAATTAAAATTTTTACCCGAAGCCCAGACAGATTTTATTTTCGCCGCATTTATTGAAGAGTGGGGGCTCATTGGCGGACTTATGATAATAATCGCTTTTATGATTATTTTAGCGCGCATAGTGCGTATCGGGCTCGTGAGCGAGAATAATTTTTCCAGGCTTTTTTGCCTCGGGTCGGTTGTTTTACTTCTCTTACACTTTATATTAAATGCCGGTTCGGATTTAGGCCTTGTGCCGGTGGTAGGCGTACCTTTTCCATTTTTAAGCTACGGCGGTTCTTATGTATTGACTCTTTCCTTAATCGTCGGTATAATTCAAGGCATAGTTATAAGAACTCGTTAGGATGGCAAGATTGTGGTCAATTATAGCGGTTGCAACGATTGTTGCATCGGGATTAGCTGTAGGCTATTTTTTGTTTGCTTTGGGGTCGGCTTCAGCAAGTTCTTTGGAAAAAAATATAGAAATCAGAAAAGGCGACAGCTTCAGTCAAATAGCTTTAAGGCTTAAGGATGCCGGGCTTGTGAAGTCCGAGGGCGCGTTTAAAATTTATTCTATTTTATCCGGTTCGGCGCATTTATTTAAACCCGGGATGTATGGTTTGAATGCCGCTTCCTCCACGTCAGAAATAGTGAATGAGTTGATTGACGGATCCGGTACAGAAGTAGAGATTTTAATACCTGAAGGATTGTCTCTTCGCGATATTGATTATAAACTAAGTAGCCAAGGAATTTTACCGAGAGGAGTTCTGGAAAGCTTTGATATTAATAAGATTAAAAACGACTACGAGTTTTTATCTTTTGATGGCGCCACAGATGGTAAAAACCAGTTGGAGGGTTATCTGTTCCCGGATACTTACAGATTTTTTAAGAATTCCGAGCCGGAAACGGTGGTAAGGAAATTTTTAGATAATTTTAAAGAAAAAATTTGGCCACTGGTTAAAGATAAAAAGGCGGTAGCCGCCAAAACAGGATTAACGGCAAAAGAATTATTAATTGTGGCTTCAATTATTGAGAGGGAGGTCCCGGATGTCCCCGCGAGCAGTGACAGGTTTGTAATAGCCGGTATTTTATATAAAAGACTGCGTTTAGGGATGCCCCTTCAGGTTGATGCGACAGTTTCTTACGCTAAATGTTCGGGGTTACTGCTGTCTTGTGACAAACCGATAATTTCCAAAAAAGATTTATCCTTACAGTCACCGTACAATACTTATTTATATAACGGTTTGCCCCCGACACCGATAGCCAGTCCCGGCGTTGATGCCGTGAAAGCCGCGCTGGTGCCGAAGAATTCTGATTTTATGTATTATTTATCCGACCCAAAGACTCAAAAAACTATTTTTGCTAAAACACTTGACGAACATAACCAAAATCGTGTTAAATATCTAAATATATAACATTTATAAAAACCAAGCGAAAAATAAAACGCCTGGCTTTTGTTTTTATGTCTAAACTTAATACCAAAATATTTTCTAAGCATCCTGGCCCTTTAACGGGTCAGCCTAATTTGATAGAGATTCAAACGATATCTTACAATCGTTTTATTAAGGAAGGACTTAAAGAATTATTAAAAGAAATTTCTCCCATTAAAGACTATGCCGGTAAAGACCTAGAGCTTCATTTTGAAGACTTTAGTTTTGACGAGCCCAAATACGATGAGGAGTATTCGCGTTTTAAAGATTTAACCTATGAGGCGGCACTCCGGGTAAAAATGAAACTTATTAATAAAAAAACCAGTCAAGAGAAAGAACAAACGGTTTATTTCGGCGATTTCCCGGTTATGACGGAGCGCGGAACTTTTATTATTAATGGCGTGGAAAGAGTTGTGGTTTCCCAGCTTATCAGGTCTTCGGGTGTTTATTTTACGGCTAGCGTATGGCGTGGTAAAAAACTTTTCGGCGCCAAGGTAATTCCTGACCGAGGAGCGTGGCTGGAATTTGAAACCGACCCCGACGGTTTTATCGGAGTGAAAATTGACAGGAAAAGAAAAGTTGCGGTGTCCGCTCTCTTGAGGATTTTTGGTCTTGAAACCAATGAAGAAATTTTACCGGCTTTTTCCGATGTTGATAATATACAGCCCAGTTTTATCGCCGCTACTCTTAAAAAAGACGCGGCTAAAAACGTAGATGAATCTTTTATTGAAATTTATAAAAGAATACGCCCGGGGGATCTGGCCACGGTTGAAAATGCCAAGGGTTTGATAGAGGTTATGTTTTCTCGTTTTGACCGATACGATCTTTCTCAGGTCGGGCGGTTTAAGGTTAATCAAAGGTTAAATCTTAAAAGCGAATCCAGGGTATTGGAGCTTGCGGATTTGGTGGCAATCATAAAAGAACTTATTAAGTTGAATAATGAACAGATTGCCGAGCCGGACGATATTGACCATTTGGGCAACAGGCGCGTAAGGCCGGTGGGAGAACTTTTGGAGAAAAAATTAAGAATCGGTTTGGCACGGCTACGGCGCGTAGTGCAGGACAGGATGTCTACTTTGGATATTAATGAATTGACCCCTGTTCAGCTGATTAATGCACGGCAGATTATTTCGGCTGTTAAAGAATTTTTTTCTTCCTCGCAGTTGTCGCAGTTTATGGACCAGACTAATCCCTTGACCGAGCTTGAGCATAAGCGCCGAATTTCCGCCATGGGTCCGGGAGGGCTCACCAAAGAAAGAGCGGGTTTTGAAGTACGCGATGTGCACCGCTCTCACTACGGAAGACTTTGCCCCATTGAAACTCCCGAGGGCGCGAATATCGGTCTTGTAAATCATTTGGCTAATTACGCCAGAGTTAACGAGCTTGGATTTTTAGAAACGCCTTACGCCGTTGTAAAAAACGGAGTTATTACATCAGAAATAGTCTGGCTTAACGCCTTAGAGGAAGAAAAATATAAAATTGCCCATGCGGGAGTTAAATTTGATGAAAAACGCCACATAATCGGAGACATAATTGAAGCGAGGATAAACGGCGAGCCGGGCGTTTGCACCAAAAAAGAAGTTGACCTTATTGATGTCGCGCCTAATCAGTTAATTAGTGTTGCCACTTCGCTAATTCCGTTTTTGGAACACGATGATGCCAACCGCGCTTTGATGGGGTCAAACATGCAGAGGCAAGCCGTGGTTTCGGTTAAAGCTGAAGCGCCGTATGTCGGTACCGGTATGGAAGAAAAAGCCGCCGAAGATTCAGGTCATTTAATTGTCGCCGAGGAAGCCGGAGAAGTTATTGA
>VMGU01000021.1:0-3441 GCA_007376745.1 Parcubacteria group bacterium Athens0714_26 | reverse complement strand
GAGCCATATTGTTTTAAGGACAAAATCGGAAAATAAAAAATATAAATTAAATAAATTTAAAAGATCCAATCAATCTACCTGTATTTCGCAGAGGCCACTGGTTGTGAAGGGTCAGAAAATCAAAAAAGGAGAAATTTTATGCGACGGGCCTTCTACGGATAACGGGGTTTTAGCGCTCGGTCATAATTTATTAGTTGCTTTTATTTCATGGGAAGGCGCCAACTTTGAGGACGCGATTGTGATTTCCGAGAGGGTGGTTAAAGACGATTATTTTACTTCTATTCATATTGAAGATTTTTATTGCGATGTCAGGGATACCAAGCTCGGTCCGGAAATTACTACGCCGGACATTCCTAATGTTTCTGAAGAGAAATTAAAAAATCTTGACGAAGAAGGCATTATAAGAATTGGAGCGGAGGTGAAGTCCGGCGATATTCTGGTGGGTAAAATTTCCCCCAAAGGCGAAAGCGAGCTGACTTCCGAGGAAAGATTACTACGGGCAATTTTCGGCGAGAAAGCCAGAGATGTGAAAGATACTTCGCTTACTATGCCTCACGGCAAATATGGCCGTGTTGTAGGCATTAAAATTTTTGACAGAGAACAGGGCGATAAATTAGAGCCCGGCATTATAAAAAGAATTCAGGTTGACGTAGCGCAGCTTAGGAAAGTGCGAGCCGGCGATAAGCTTGCCGGTCGTCACGGCAATAAGGGTGTTATTTCTCAAGTCAGGCCCCTTGAAGACATGCCTTACTTGGAGGACGGCACACCGGTGGATATAATATTAAATCCTTTGGGCGTTACCTCGCGTATGAACTTGGGTCAGATTTTGGAAACGCATTTGGGCTGGGCGGCATCAAAACTTAATTACCGCGCGGTTACTCCTGCTCTTGCCGGCGCAACCGATACGCAAATTAAAGAAGAATTAGTTAAAGCGGGTCTGCCGGAATCGGGCCGGGTAAATTTATATGATGGCAGGACGGGTTTGCCTTTTGACAGGCAAGTCACGGTTGGAATGATATATATGATGAAGCTCCACCATTTGGTTGAGGACAAGATACACATGCGTTCCATCGGCCCTTATTCGTTAATTACCCAGCAGCCGCTTGGCGGCAAGGCTCAATTTGGAGGCCAGCGTTTTGGAGAGATGGAAGTCTGGGCACTAGAAGGTTATGGCGCCGCTAATATTTTACAGGAGATGCTTACTATAAAGTCAGACGACGTGTTGGGCAGATCGGCGGCTTATGAATCAATTATCCGCAACGAAAAAATCAAAAGTCCGAATATCCCGGCATCGTTTAACGTATTGGTTAACGAGCTGAAATCTTTGGGACTCAACGTCGAACTTATAAGGGATAACGGAGAAAACTATGGAAAATCTTAAAGCTATCAAACTTAAAATCGCTTCACCGGAAGACATACTCAGGTGGTCTCACGGAGAAGTTATCAAGCCGGAAACGATTAATTACCGCACTCAGCGTCCGGAAAAAGACGGCCTTTTTTCTGAGAGAATTTTTGGTCCCACTAAAGACTGGGAATGCTATTGCGGCAAATACAGGAGAATCCGTTATAAGGGTATAGTCTGCGATAAGTGCGGCGTTGAGGTTACGCGTTCCATTGTCAGGAGGGAAAGAATGGGGCATATAAAATTGGCCGCCCCAGTCGCTCATATTTGGTTTTTAAAAAATGCTCCGTCTAAAATTAGCTTGATGCTTGATGTGCCTCTTCCTAAAATAGAAAAGGTTATTTATTACGCGGCGTACATAATTATTTCCGTTAACGAAGAAAATCGCAAAAGAGTTTTAAATGAATTAGAAAAAGAATTTCAGTCCCGTAAAAAAAGCGCCCGTGAGGAAGGCGTAAAAGCCGCCGAACTAAAAGTCGGCCTTCATGAGGGTAAAAAATTAGTCGAGGATTTATATCCGGGAATGGTTTTAAGTGAAACCGATTATTATAGTTTGGCCCGCCGTTTCGGTGATGTTTTTGAGGCTGGAAGCGGAGCCGGGGCAATCCGTAAAATTTTAGAAAATATTGACTTGGGTAAATTAGTTGAGGAAGTTAAAAAAGACCTTAAAATCAAGCGAGACACTTTGGCGGAACGCCGCTTATTAAAGAGATTAAAACTTGCCATTTCCTTGAAGGAACAAGATATGAGACCGGAGTGGATGATAATGACAATTTTGCCGGTTTTGCCTCCGGACTTAAGGCCGATGGTCGCTTTGGACGGCGGCCGTTATGCCACCAGTGACCTTAATGACCTTTATCGCCGGGTTATTAACCGCAATAACCGTCTTAAAAAACTTTTAGAGTTAAAAGCTCCCGAAGTCATCATTATTAATGAGAAAAGAATGTTACAGGAAGCCGTAGATGCCTTAATTGATAACTCGGCCCGTTTTGGAACGCAGCAAATGTCCAGCCAGAGAAGGCCGCTTAGGTCGCTCGCTGATATGTTAAAAGGCAAGCAGGGGCGTTTCAGGCAGAATCTTTTAGGAAAACGCGTTGATTATTCCGCCCGCTCGGTCATAGTTATCGGGCCTTCGCTTAAGCTTTCAGAATGCGGCCTTCCGAAAAAAATGGCACTTGAACTTTTTAAGCCGTTTGTTATCAGTAAAATAATTGAAAGAGGTTTGGCGCACAATATCAGGAATTCTAACCGTTTAATAGAGCAGGCTCCGCCGGAGATTTGGGCAATTTTAGAAGAGGTAATTGCGGATCGCAAGGTTTTGTTAAACCGCGCTCCTACGCTTCACCGTTTGGGCGTTCAGGCATTTAAGCCTCTACTAATAGAAGATTTGGCTATCAGAATCCCGCCCATGGTTTGCGCTGCGTTTAACGCGGACTTTGACGGCGACCAGATGGCCGTTCATTTGCCGCTTTCCGACGAAGCCCAGAAAGAAGCCAATGAAATAATGCTTTCAAGTCTAAATCTTTTAAAGCCAGCTACCGGCGACCCCATTACTACTCCTACCCAGGATATTGTTTTGGGTTGTTATTATCTTACAAAAATAAAAAGTGATGCTAAGGGCACAGGAAAGATTTTTGCAACGGAGGACGAAGCCATAATGGCTTATGAAATGGGAGTGGTTGATGTTAACGCGCTTGTAAAAATATATAAATTAGAAACTTCAGTCGGAAGAATTATATTTAACGATGTTTTGCCGGAAAATTTTGAATTTGTTAATGAGGTTCTGAATAAAAAAGTACTTACAAAGATTGTCGCGACCATTATCAATACTCTCGGCATAGAAAATTCGGCTGATTATCTGGATAAAATTAAAAAAATCGGATTTGAATACGCCACTCGTTCGGGTATAACCTGGAGTATGAGCGATTTGGTAAGCCCTAAAGAAAAAGACAAGCTTTTAGAATTGGCTGAAGTCGAGGTGGAGAAAATCAGGGAACAATTTGAAGAGGGTCTTCTTACGGATTTGGAAAGAAAAAGCA
>VMGU01000020.1 GCA_007376745.1 Parcubacteria group bacterium Athens0714_26 | reverse complement strand
GTTGGTATTTTATTTTTAATTCTATAATTAAAATTTACATACTAATCAATCGGGCAAAAATCGGAAAGTTTGATATTGGTGCCCTTGAAGGGAATCGAACCCCCATCTTCGCCTTAGGACGGCACTGTTCTGTCCGTTGAACTACAAGGGCGTGTTATACGGTTTTGAAATATTTTATAATTGATTGGCGCAGAAAACAAATTTTACCCCCGTCTGCCTTGCCTACCGGTCACGCCCAGCCAATGGCGAGACTCCGCTAAAGCGGGGTCATGGGCAGGTAGGCGACAGGTAGGGTTAAAACCCTGGGTTTGCCTTAATAATTCTAACATGATATAGTCTTTTTAAGGTAAAATCTTTAAAGATTACCCAAAAGGTCCTAATAATTAACTAATTCCGCCTGAAATTGACTGCTTAAATTTAATATAATCTATCAGTCATAAGGCTCAAATTATGGATGACATTAAAAATATAGTCGAGGCATATTGCGTAAAATGTAAAGCTAAAAGAGAAATGAAAAGCCCGCAGGAAGTTTCTATGAAAGGCAAGGGTGATAAGCCCAGAATGGCTATGACCGGTACCTGCGCGATTTGCACAACGAAGATGTTTAGGATATTAGGCACTAAGAAATAAACCCAATATTAAGTGAGGACAAAAATCTGGCTAAAAGCCGGATTTTTTGTTATTTTAAAAAGAAGATTCCGGAGGCGCGTTTAGAGGCATTTTGAGACCGGTGGCGCCCAAAGCGGAGGGTTCGCATAGTGGACTAGTGCGCCGCACTCGAAATGCGGTTGGGGAGAAATCCCCTCGAAGGTTCGAATCCTTCACCCTCCGCCAATTTATTCTTATTATCAAAATATTTTAAGTTATTCTATAAAATTCTATAAAAGTTATAGAATAAGAGGATGTCTACTTCACTTTTTTTAATTTCTTTGATATCACTCGGATATTTATCGGTGTATGCCGCGGTTTTTATATTTTTATCCGTTGCCGCGTTGTTTTTGAAAAAGAATAAAAATTTTGAAAATAAAACTGAAGACCGCGGCGATATTGCCGTTTTAATTCCTTCATATCAGGAAGGGGAGGGAGTTGTGGACGCGGTTCAAACTGTTGTAAATCAGGACTATAAAGGCTCCATTAAAATTTATATTCTGATTGAAAATGAAAGCGATAATTCAGTAGAACCATTGGATAAATTTTATGGCAAGGCGCGGCTTTCTTCCGCCACTGAAGAAAAAATTCAGCGGATATTTGAAAGCGCCTCACGGGGAGTTTATTTGGTTTTTACCGGTTTGACGCGCAAAGGAGACAAATTAAATTATTGGCTTAAAAATATTAGCGCAAAATACGTAGCGTTTCTGGACGCCGACCACCGTGTTTCTTCTAATTGGATTTCTTCTTCTTTGACTAAATTTGAAAATGACGGCGCGGACGCGATTCAGGCCAGAAGGCAGCCGCTTGCTTTGAATAATTTTATCCAATTTTGGGACTCCGCGGAAAATCATATCGGCAACGAAGTTGTTAATTTTATTTTGAACGGATTTAAAAAATCGGTATTTTTTACCGGAACAACCTGTGTTTTTAAATCGGAGATTTTTAAAAAATACGCGTTTAGCGATTGTGTTGCAGAAGATACCTTTTTGTCTTATGACCTGCTTACCGGCGGTAAAAAAATATCTTATAACGGTGAAGCTCCGTCTTATGAAGAAGTCGCCCCCGATTTAAAAAATTATGTAAATAGGAGACGCCGCTGGAGCGCGGGTCACACGAAAAACTTTTTTGCGCATCTGCGTAATATTTTTAAGGCGCCCATAAAATTAGCCGAGAAAATAGAGCTGTTGTTGCACGGTCAGTTTTATCTCGCGCCGCTAATTGCCGTTTTACTGATTAACGTTTACGGATTTTATTTTTTTACACAATTCACCCGTAATATACAAATTTTTGCTTTGGCGGCGGCACTGTTTATTTCAGTAGTTTTAACCGCTGTTTTTTATAAAAAGAAAGACAATGTTTTTATAGACTGGTTTGCGGCTTACGCCTGGATTTTACCGCAGGTTTCAATACTTTCCGTTTATCTGTATAAGTTTTTGAATATGGAAACTTATTATTATATTCTGCGTTTTCCTTTTGCCGACAAGTTTTTTTATTTGCATCTGGTTTTACTTCTCGCGCCGCTGGCAGCTGTTGTTTCCGGGCTGATTTTATTCAAGCGGTTAAACAATATAAAAAATATTTTTCTGGCGCCGACTTATCCGTTTATAATGTTTTTTGACATATACGCTTCGTTTTTGGGTTTCTGTGATTTTTTACTTGGCAGGGCGCGGTGGTCAAAAGTTGAAAGAAAAAATTATGTCGCCAGCGATCTCGTGCCAGCAAGCGTCACAGCAAGCATTTCTACCGGCAAAATAATTAAAACCAGTTACAAAACTATTATTTTATTGTTGTCGGCGGTAGGTTTTATTTTTTTGGCAAATGATTTTTTGGCTTTTGATAATTGCGGCGAACTCCATAAATTTTTATGGAAGCCCCTTATATTCAAGCCCTCATCGCCGGAGGTTTTCAAAATAAATATTGAAAAAAAATTAAGTGAAAATAATTCTTTGGAGGTGGATGTTAAATCTTATTTAACGGCGAAAAATAAATCCAGTATCACTTATTATCTGGACGGTAAAAAAGTTTTTGACGAAAATGTAAGCGGTTCCGAGGAGAATATCGCTAAATTGAATTTTCCCCTTGGATGGGAAAAGCACGAGCTCGCGGCCACCGCCCAAGGCGACGGCTTCATTTGTAAAAGAACAAATTATTTTTCAACGGCATTAACCGAAATAAAAAATAATTCTTTATACGTTAACGGTGAAAAATTTATTATAAAAGGCATTATCCCTTCTTTTTCCGGAGCCCGGCTGAATCTTTCTTTGGACAGCGGGCTTGGTCAATTAAAAGAAATCGGAGCCAACACCGTAAGATTTTATCACTCGCTAAGCGAATCAATTATAAGCGCGGCTTCAAAATATAATTTAATGGTAATAGACCAGCCAGACCAGTCCACCTGGGATGAGTTTAATATTGGTAGCGGCGGCGAAAAAGCGTCTTACGTCAAAAGATATGACGATATGATTAAAAAAAGCCAAGGATTTCCTTATTTGTTGTTTAATAATCTCGGCAATGAATGGGAGCTTGGCGATAAATCCGCTAATCCGATAGGGGATGTTAAAAATTTAATCAATCAAATAAAAGCGGATAGTTACGTGTGGCCGGTTTCTTATTCTACATATTCCACTTACGCGGATTATCCCGTTGATGTGATTGGCATCAATATGTTGGATACAGGAAACACTTATTGGACTAAAGCGCTTCAGGCGCTGCAAGATTTTAAAAAGCCGTTTTATGCCAGCGAGTTCGGTGGGTTTACGGCTTTCTGGGAAAATACTCCTACCGAACTTCGTATAACCCGTTTTATTGAATACTGGGATGATTTGATGAATTCGGGAGCTTTTGGCGCTGTATTTTTTGAGTCTAATGATAACTGGGCTCAGCCCGTGGCTTCAGGATACAACGACCCGCTTAAGCCGGAACAGCCTGATGACATGCGCGGATTTTGGGATGAAAAAAATAAAGAAAAATTAGAACTAAAATTTTTAAAAGAAATATTTTCTGATTTTGACGTAAAAATTTTAAATAAAACCATTGCGTCTGGCGTAACGGAGGTAAGTGTCAGTTTAAACAATAAACGTGATTATTCTTTAAAGAATATCTCCGTAAATTACAGGGATAATTCGTTGGTTGTCGGCGACTTTAAGCCGCTGGAAACAAAGCTTTTGAAATTGGCAATCAGCCGGGGCGATATTCAAGCGGGTAAATTGGATTTAAAATTTGAATATTCTTCGCATAGCGGATTTAAAAATGTTTCGATTAACGAAATTAATTTGCCGATTTTGTCCGAAGTGCCCAGAATTTTAAACAGTGACTTTATTTTAAGCCAGGCGGACAAGGGGGAAATAAAAGGAGAAATGATTTTTTCGGATAAGATAGATTTGGTAGCGCCGGATTCTTGGCAGTCTTTTTATTTAAACGGTAAGAATATTATAAAGACCGCGCCGCGCATGGCCATAGCTGTTGAAAATCCGTATCACGATGTTTTGGATTTGCGGTATTCCGGCGACGGCATAAGTTGGCAAAAATTTAACAGCGATGAAATCGGCGGGGGAGTTTATTATTTAAAATTTAAAATTCCGCCAATAGTAAATAATAAAAAATATTTAATACTGTCTGGGCTTGGCACGGATAACATTACTTTGCAGGCCGCCGACGGCGAGATACTGGAAATCTCGGTTCATAATTATCGTGAGAATATTATTGACCTGAATTTAATAAAAAAAGATTTTTTGGACGGAGAAGTTGTTTTAAAAATTAACCGCCAACAGATTAAATATATAGATAAAAATATCGCCGGCGCGGGTTTAAAGAATGATGTTTGGATAAATATTGACCCGCCCATAATTTTTTCTTCGGCGGACATAGAAATAACCAAGGGCAATTAACGAATTGTGTATAATTTTGTTATTTGCCGGCGGGGAATATGCTATAATAATTTAGTATGTTGTCTAAAATACATTCAATAAAAACAAATAAACTAATAATTTGTTTATTGGTATTTTTTGCCGTTTTTGTTTTTATTGTTTCTTTGCAGAAAAATAATTTGGTTTCCAATGCCCAGGTTAATCCGTCGGCTATGGATTTGTCCGGCTGGGCATGGTCGGATAATATTGGTTGGATAAGTTTTAATTGTAATAATGTTGGAGCCTATGGCTGCGCCGCCGTTAATTATAAAGTAACTGTGGACAATGACGGCAATTTAACCGGCTGGGCGTGGTCTGAAAATATAGGATGGATAATGTTTAATCCGCCCGGCTCTTATCCGGAAACCCCTAATTACTCTTCTAAAGTTTCTGACAGTAAAATAGTCGGATGGGCCAGAGCGTGCGCCGGTACGGTCGGCGGTGATTGCGTCAGCGTTTCCAGAAGCGACGGCTGGGATGGCTGGATAAAAATGTCCGGCGTGTCAACTGGCGGTGACCCTTACGGTTTATCTGTAGAGCAGGGCACCGGTAAAATAATTGGCTTCGCTTGGGGAGGGGAAGTTATGGGATGGATGAGTTTTTCGGGTGATACATATTATACGGTGATAAATATCCCGATTTCTTGCGCGATTACGGCGGACCCGAATAGTTTAACCATAGTCCCGCCGGATACTTTCAAGCCGGTAACCTTGTCGTGGGATTGCGGCTCCGGCGGCATAACGCCGGACAGCGTTACCATTGATAATGGCGTGGGCTCGGTAGGCGTAAGCGGCTCTAAAATTATAAATGTTTCAAAAACTACCACTTTTAATTTGACTGCTGAAAAATTTGGAATTTCAAAAATATTTTCCACGACTATTAATGCTAAGGTCTATGATGTTAAAATAAAAGAAGTTAAACCTTAATAAAATTATACTAAATGACCGACAACACTAAAAAAATAATTCTTATTACATTTTCAGTCGCAACAATAGTTGCTCTTGTTTTTGTCATCGGCTTGGTTGTGTTTAAAAATAAGATTTCTTCAAAAATTAATAAGCTTCCCGTGTCCGTAGCCACCTCCACGCCAGAAACCCCGGATTACAATAAAATCATACAGTCACTCACCCCAATTGATGCCACCACCACTTTTTCGGGTGCATCCGACAAAGAAATAAATCAAATTTTGAAATCGCTTAGCGCTCCGAAGACGCCGGCGAGCGGCTCAACGGATAAAAGCGAAATAGATAAAATTTTAGAGTCGTTAACCGCGCCAAAATAAAATTTAAAAATATGGATAATAAAAAATTTTTATTCAACAAAAAATTTATTGTGGCGTTTTTCTCAATTATTTTATTTGTGGGGTTTGTGGCTATTTTTCAAAAAGTATTCGCATGGACTAACCCCACACTTAATCCTCCCGGCGGCGCCGGTGTTTTGAATGTCTCCGGCGGCAACGTCGGCATCGGGACGACGGGGCCAAGTGCGAAGTTGGAAGTCGCAGGAAATATTTCCCTAACTGGAGGTAGCCGCCAGGTAACACTCGGTAATGGCCAGGGTATGAAGGATGATGGTGCGGCTGATCTTCAACTGTGGACTCCTGGCGCTACAAGAGTTGATCTTGCGCCAAATAATGCAGTTGCACTGTCAGCTATAAGCGGCGGCAACGTCGGCATTGGGACGGCGAATCCGGCAAGTCATTTAGACATAAGAGGAAATAGTAGCGCAGGAAGTACTATATCTGGCTCTAACACAAGCGCTGGTTCGTGGAGCTTAAGCAATCAGGGGGCAGCCGGAACATCAAGATTAGCCATCGGCGCTGATGGAGGATTTGTAGGCGCTACAGAAAGAATAAGCATTATGGCAGAGGGAGGAAATGCAGGCAACGTCGGCATCGGGACGACGGCGCCAGGGACGCCACTTGATGTAATTGGAGATGTACGTCTTAGACCTAAGAGTGGAGTTGCTCCAATATTACGTGTATATAACGCAGATTCAACGGATGAAGCGTTTATCAGGTATCTAGGAAGTGGTGCCACTAGTGCACTTTCATTTGAACCACAGGGTGTTGAAAAAATGCGAATTCAACAAAACGGCAACGTCGGCATCGGGACGACGAATCCGGGAGAAAAACTTGCCGTAGCCGGAACCATTGAATCCACCTCTGGCGGCTTCAAGTTTCCGGACGGAACAACTCAAGCCAGCGCAGCCAGCGCCGGATTAAACGGAGGAGGCACGATAAATTATGTTGGAAAATTCACTGGTTCAGGCACCATCGGTAATTCCACTATTTTTGATAATGGCAACGTCGGCATCGGGACGGCAAGTCCTACAAATCTTTTACATTTAAAATCTTCCGGTCCGTGGATAAAATTCGAAGATACCGATGGAGGGAGTACGTGGCTCGTAGGAGCTTATGGAGGAAATTATTTTGATATGAGCGAAGTCATAGGGATTAATGGTTATAATAGATTAACTATCAAAGAAGGCGGAAATATAGGTATTGGAACAGTAAGTCCGCTTCGTCGTCTTGAGGTTGCGTCGGATGGAACAAACTGGATTTCAAGTGTATTTGGCGGCGCAGGAGGAACAGATAAAGTAGTGATTGGCAATTATGGTGGCAAAGCAGCAATAGGAGCGCATAACAGTACACTTACAGGTTGGTCTGATTTGATTCTTCAATTTGATGGCGGTAAAGTTGGTATCGGAACGACAAACCCATCGTCTGGTTATAAACTTGAAGTTCGTGATCCTGACCATGCGATTGCGGGTATTGTTAATACTAGCGGCTACGCTATTTATGGCCAGGCTCCTGCCGGTGCTTACGCGGGATATTTTTCTGGTAATGTGTATATCTCAGGTTCTCTAAGCAAAGGTAGTGGTTCTTTTTTGATTGACCATCCTCTCGATCCAGAAAATAAAATTCTTCGTCATTCTTTTGTAGAAAGTCCTGATATGAAAAATATTTATGATGGAATTGTTATACTAGATAAAAATGGTGAAGCAATGGTAAAACTACCCGATTACTTTGAAACGTTAAATAAAGATTTTAGATATCAACTTACTCCAATCGGGGAAAATGTGAATGTTTGGATAAAAGAAAAAATTAAAGATAATAAATTTGTGATAGCCGGAAAACCCAGTTTAGAAGTAAGCTGGCAGATAACCGGTATAAGACAAGATAACTTCGCCCAAAAATATCCAATAGTGGTTGAAGAAGAAAAGGGGGTCAATAATGCCTTTAAAAAAGGAGAATATCTTCACCCTGACGCGTTTAAATAATAATTTTATAGAAAAAAGTAGAGAATCAAAAATTGGAAAACAGAATAAAAATTTTGGAAGAAAAATTAAAATAAAAATCAAATCTATTTTTAAAAAGTCGTTAACCATCAATTAATTCCTAAAATAAATAATTAAAATAAATTACAAAATTAATATGTCCAACTCCACCAAAATAGTTTTTTCATTATCCGCCGTCCTTATTTCCATCGCCACCGCATTCGCCTGGACCGGTCCCTCATCAACGCCTCCGTCAAATAATACTTCAGCCCCGCTTAATGTATCCGGTGTAGCCCAGAGTAAATCCGGAGGATTGCTTCTAAACACCGGAGGAGCGGTAAACGCGCTAATTATTCCCAGTGGAAATGTTGGTATAGGCGCAGTCGCGCCTGGGGCAAAATTAGATATTGCGGGAACAATTGGAACCGCGCTCAAAATTTCTGACGGTGGAGACTTAGTAATT
>VMGU01000019.1 GCA_007376745.1 Parcubacteria group bacterium Athens0714_26 | reverse complement strand
GTTATTGTAAAAATATATATAAGTAATTAATTTGTTGCTAATAAATTCGTTTTTAATGAAATACTTAGCAAATAATTCAATTTATGTTTACAGAACCATTTTTTTGGGCGGCTTTGTTATTGGGAATAGCGGCCGGTTACTTAACTCGTCAATTAATAGGAGCAAGTCGGGCTAGTTCTACCGAGCAGAAAATAAAAGTTTGGCTTGAAGAAGCCCAGACAAAAGCTAAGGAAATTGTTTTAGAAGCGAAAGATAAAGCCGCGGTTTTTCTTGATGAAGCAAAAAAAGAGGAAAGGGAAAGAAAATTACAGGTGATGCGGATGGAGGAGCGTCTTTTGAAGAGGGAGGAGGTTTTAGATAAACAAAAAGACGAACTCACATCGCAAAAAAATACTTTAGAAAAAGAAACCCAGAATTTTACCGTTCAGAGAACGGAGATAGAAGATTTAAAGCAGAAAATCCATAAAGAGCTGGAAAAAGTCGCCAAGCTTTCTTTTGAGGATGCCAAAAAGCAGCTTTTTAATAAGGTTGAGGAGGATAATAAGGCCGAACTTGCTTCGGTTATGCAGAAAATAGAAAAAGACAGGTTTGAGGAAGTTGAAAAGAGGAGTTTGGAAATAATAACCACGGCCATTCAGCGTTATGCCAGATCTCATATATCCGATATTACTACCAGTGTTTTTCATCTTCCCAACGATGAATTAAAAGGAAAAATTATCGGCCGCGAGGGCAGGAATATTAAAACATTGGAAAGGGCTACCGGAGTGGAGATTATCGTGGATGAGATGCCGGACAGCGTGGTTCTTTCTTCTTTTGACCCTCTTAGGCGGGAAATTGCCAAGATGGCCTTGGAAAAGTTGATTAAAGACGGCCGTATCCAACCGGCGCGGATTGAAGAAAAGGTAGAAGAAGCCCGGCAGGAATTAAATAAAAGAATGCAGGAAATTGGCGAGAATGCCGTGCTTGAAGTCGGAGTTATCGGTATTCCTAAAGACATAGTGTTGCTTTTAGGGAGGTTGTATTTTAGAACCAGTTTTGGCCAAAATGTTTTGGTTCATTCTATTGAGATGGCCCATATTGCCGGCATGATTGCCGCTGAATTAGGAGTCAATGTTGATGTGGCGAAAAAAGCGGCGTTAGTACACGATATAGGTAAGGCCATTGACCATGAAGTTGAAGGTACACATGTTGATATAGGCATGAAATTGCTTAAAAAGTACGGCGTGGATGAAAAAATTATTCACGCGATGGAATCGCATCATGAGGACTACCCGTATTCTTCGCCGGAATCTTATATTATAGCCGCAGCCGATATTTTATCGGCGGCAAGGCCCGGCGCGAGAAGGGGAACGGTAGAAAATTACATTAAAAGGCTTCAGGATCTGGAAAAGTTGGCAACTTCTTTTGATGGCGTGAAAAACGCTTATGCCGTTTCTGCCGGAAGAGAAATAAGGGTTTTTGTGGTGCCTGAAAAAATTGATGATTTCGGCGCTCTGCAGCTTGCCAAAGATATCGCTTCAAAGATAGAATCAGAATTAAAGTATCCCGGAGAGGTTAAAGTTAATGTTATCAGGGAAATGCGAGCGGTGGAGGTTGCAAGATAAACCGGTTTTCAAAAAAGATTTTTAAAGGTATACTGGTATAAATCTAAAAATGCGATTTAAGTTAAGTATTTTTATCAAGGTCGGCATAAAAAAAATAAAATTTTATGAAAAAAGAAGATTTAGCGGAAGCAGTAATGAAGGTAGCCGAGTTATCAACTAAAAAGCAGGCGCAACAAGCCGTTGAAACTGTTTTTGATTCAATAACAAAGAGCTTGGCCAGAGGGGAAGAGGTGGCTGTGGCGGGATTTGGAGTTTTTAGAGCGACAAAGAGCGCGGCTCGGATGGGAGTTAATCCTAAAACCGGCGCGAAGATTCAAATCGCGGCTTCGGTGAGACCGAAATTTAAGGCTGGTAAAGCTTTAAAGGAGGCTGTCAAATAAATTTTAAGATAATATATAATTTAAAACCCCGACAAAAAGTTGGGGTTTTAAATTTACGCCAGCCGTGGCGGAAACTAAAAATTTATTGAAGCCCCAATTTTTTTCTTACTTTGTTGCTGATATCAAGAAAATATTTATACGCATTTTTTACTTCATTAAATGATTTTTCAATAAGCAGTTTTATATCGTCTCTTTTTTCAAATTGGGGAGTGGTGGTGCCGGTGCTGGTGGTTTTAATGGTACTACTGGCTTCATTGGCATCTTTAATAGTTGTTGTAGCCAAAGAATCATTTAGTAGTGTGGAAGAGGCGTTAAATTCGTTTTTAAGAGCGTTCATTAATAAATTTTCAGCGCTACTGTATAAATTATGCGCGTTTGTCAGGCTTTTGGTGGCAGAATCCAAAGATTTGCGGTTGTCTTCTTTGCTTATTAACTTCATTCCCTCGAGTTTTTTAAGGTCTGAATTTATTTTGTTCAGTCTGGTGTCAGCGATTTTAAGGACGTATTTTTCCTGAAAGACCAAAGTAAAAGACGTTATTTTCTGAATATCAAAATTATAATTGGCGTCTTTCCAATCTTTGAATTCCTGGGTGAGATTTTTAGTGTCATCTAAGGAAAGTTCATTCTGCAGAGTTTCTTTCAAGTTTTCCGAATATTGTTTATCCGTATTTAGAAGATCCAAAAGCTGGTTTTTTGTATCGGTTTGTTTGCCTTTTTCCAGCTGCAATGATTCTAGATTATTTTTAAAGCTGTCGATTTCCATCAAGGTGAGGTCCAGGATTTTTGAAAGAGCGTCTTTTCGCAGTTCCAGTTCTTTGGCATCTTTTTCTTCTGCCGACAAATTGTTGTTATCTTTAAGATTGTTTAATTCATTGATGTTGTTCATTACGCCTTTTAAAGAATCTGTTTTGGGGTCAGGATTTTCGGCGGCATCTATCTTTAATAAAGGCAGGATTAAGCCGAGTATTACGAAAAGAATGACTATAATTAAAAATAACCTCGTGAATTTTTTCATGAAATTAAAGCACTAAATCGTTCAGAATATCGTCTAGTGTTTTATTGCTGGATTTTAAATCATCAAGTTTTTGAAGTTCGTTTTGAATAACTGACGGATTTAGGTGGTTTGGCCCGTTTTGGGCTGTATTAGTTAAGGCCATGGTTATTTTGTCTATGGATTCGTCATAATATCTGGCATTAGAAGAAAGCTGGATACTTATATTCATATTGCTGATTTCTTTATTGAGACTGTCGGTATCCAGACTTGTTAAAGAAGTGGGTGAAAGTGTTTTTAATATGGATAGTCCGCCGAAAACGACAACCATAAGAAGAGTTGCCAAGCCGAGAGCGGCGCTAAATTTTATAAGGTCAAAAAACTTTCTTGAAAAAATAGAAGTAGAGCTCTGGGGAGTATTTAAAATCAACGCCAAAGAACGCCTGGCGAAATTCGGGTCTGGCTCCATTGATTTAAATTTCTTTAACGTTGTTATTATTTTTTTCATATAATTCTTTAAGTGAGTTTATGGCCCGATACTGTATCAGTCTGACTGCGCCGGCGCTTTTTTTGATGGCGGCGGCTATTTCGTCATGGCTTAAGTCCTCGATAAATCTCATTATCAGCACGTCTTGCTGGTCGGGTTTTAAAAATTTGATAAGAACTTTGATTTTTTCCAGACTTAGGACAGCATCAAAATCTTCACTCTCTATAGTTTTCAGCGTTCCTTCCCCGATATTTTCCAGAGAGATATTTTTTTTATTGGTGCGGTAAAAATCAATTACTTCGTTTCTGGCGATCTGGTAAAGCCAACTAGAAAAAGGAAATTCTCTTGTTTCGTATTTACTTAATCTTTTCCATGCATTCAGGAAGACTTCATGAGTCAGGTCTTCGGCGGTTGTCTTGCCATTAACTTTAAGAGAGATAAACCGGTAAATTTTGGGCAGATAATGGCTGTAAATTATACCAAAGGCCTCTTTATGGCCTCCCTGAGCCTGCTTTATGTATTTGTTTTCGTTTTCTAACATAATAGAACGAATGACCCGAGATTTGGTTACTTCTGCGGGTTCTGATTAAAAAAGGCGTAAATTATCTAATTTACCCTATTTACATTATTATAACATTTTTAATACCTGCTTAAATTAACAAAAAGAGGCTGGTAAGCCTCTTTTTGTATTTTCATTCACGATATATTAATTGGTGTTTAAAAGCAATGGCGAAATTTATTTGTTGGGTGTCTAACGGGAATCGAACCCGTGCCGCCTCTGCCACAGAGAGGAGTTCTACCATTGAACTATAGACACCATAATTTCTACATTATACAAAATATTAGGGTAAATGAAAGATGCGGTTTAAGAAGTTGCGTTTTAAATAATTTTGGTAAAACATAATTAGATTAATAAAAGTTTTAAGTTTGATGAAGTTAAAAGCTAACCTGCATTTTCATGCCAAGGAGGACCCGCAGGATTTTGTGGGCCATACGGTGCGCGAGGGCGTGGACCACGCGGCAAATCTCGGTTTTTCCGTGCTTGCCGTGACTCTCCATGAAACATTTTATAATATTCCTGAAATTATTGAATACGCAGCCTCAAGGGGCATCCTTTTGATTCTCGGAGCCGAAATCGCAATCAGAAAAAAACATATTGTTGTTTTAAATTGCGATAAGGACGTGGAAAAAATCAGGACTTTTTCGGATTTGGAAAATTATAAAAACAGCCGCCCGGAGATTTTTATCCTGGCGCCGCATCCTTATTTTTTCAGCCCCGAATCCCTGATGGGTAATTTAGACGAGAATATACATCTTTTTGACGGCATTGAATACTCATGGTTTTATTCAAAATTTTTTAATCAAAATAAAAAAGCCGAAATAACAGCCAAGAAGCATAATTTGCCGATTATCGCCACATCAGACACTCATTTTTTAGATTTTTTTGACCAAAGTTATGTTGTTTTGGATGCCGAAGAAAAAACAGCCAAAGGAGTTTTGAAATCATTAAGGCAGAAAAAGTTTGAAAATATAAGTTATCCGCGCGATTTTATGCGGGATATGGTGTGGAAGCTGGGTAAATTCCGCGCCAGAGACACGATTTTGAAATTAAAAAGGAAATTTTGGCTATAAAGTTTTAACCGGAGAGGACTTTGGCTACTAAATTACTGAGGCTTCGGTTTTTTTCTTTATTTCGGATAATATTTTTTTATCTTCTTTGAGGAGTTGGACTATTTTATCAAATCCAACGCCTAGTTTTTGGCCGTCAAAAGAATAGGTGGCCCCGGATCTGGTAACCGTACCATGTTTGATGGCGGCATTTAAGACGTCGCCTTCATAAGAGATTCCTTCGCCGAACATAATATCAAATTCAGATTCCCTGAACGGAGGGGCGACTTTATTTTTGACTACTTTAGCTCTTACGCGGTTGCCGACCACGACATCGTTTTTCTTAACTTGGGCTATGCGTCGGACGTCAATGCGCACGGATGAATAAAATTTTAAAGCGCGTCCGCCCGGGGTGGTTTCCGGATTGCCGAACATAATGCCGATTTTTTCTCTAAGCTGGTTTATAAAAATTATTAAAGTGTTTGATTTGGCGGAGATGGCGGTAAGTTTTCTAAGCGCCTGGCTCATCATACGCGCCTGCAGGCCTACATGGTGGGCTCCCATTTCTCCCTCAAGTTCCGCTTTAGGCGTAAGAGCCGCCACTGAATCAATCACAATGATGTCAATCATGGCCGAGCGAACCAGACTGTCTAAGATATTTAAAGCTTCTTCGCCGCTATCGGGCTGGGAAATTAAAAGTTCTTTTATTTTTACACCGAGTTTAGCGGCATATTCCGGGTCCATGGCGTGTTCGGCGTCAATAAACGCGGCCCTACCTCCTTTTTTCTGGGCTTGAGCTACGACATTTAACGCTAAAGTGGTTTTACCCGATGACTCCGGACCAAAAATTTCTATTATTCTTCCCTTGGGTAGTCCGCCGACGCCTAAGGCCAAGTCCAGTGAAAATGAACCGGTGGGGATGATGTCAACGTTTGTTTTTTTGACGTCGCCCAGTTTCATAATGGCGCCTTCGCCGAATTTACTCCGGAGGCTTTCCAATAAGCTTTCTAAGTTTTTTTCTTTGTCCTGATTTTTATTTTCTTCTTTTTCTTTTGTCATATTTATTGAAGGAGTATTCACTAATAACGCGAATTTTAGCAAATAACGCTAATTTTGTAAAATTTCAGATTTATTCGCATTATTTAATCGTAAATTCGCGATATTCCTGCCTACCGGCAGGCAGGCGCGATTACTCCTTAGGATATTATAAAGCCGGCGGCTGGTAAAGGATTTGCCGTTTTTCAATGGTTTCTTTTCCGAGTATTTTTTTTGCCCTGAATTCAATCGTGTTAAGGCCCGGTTGCAGGTCGTAAGGGAATTGGAAATTACCGCTGAAGTCGGTTAGAACCTCGACATTATTTATGGTTAATTTATCTTTTGGGTTAATTTTACCCGTTAGGATGTATTGGGCATTAGAGACCGCGATTAAATTATTGCCGGGATTGGTTATTTCAATATTTGCCGAGCCGAATAAGTTTTTGTAATTGATGGATAAAAATATTAACGCCAGGATGGCTAATGTGATGAATATCGCGGTTTTTTTATTGATGCGTTTAATGAGAAAACGGTTGCTGGGTAATTTATCGAAAGCGCCAGATCTTTTATGTTCTAATGCTTTTTCATAAGACTGCCATAATTCATCCTGATTTAAGAGGAGCACCTCGGATATTTTTTTGATGTATCCTCTGACATAAGGCAGGGCCGGGAGTTTACTGATATCCGAATTTTCGATAGCTAAAATATAATGTTTGGGTATGCCGGTCAGCTGAGACAGCTTTTCATGGTTTATATTTTTTAAATCCAGCGTTTCCGTGATTATTGTTTTAAAGTCTTTTTCCGCGTCCATAAATTGTTTGATTATAAATTATACACCAGTTTCTTTGTTTATATATACTTCACGCGGCTTGGCGCCGTCACCTGGTCCAACGATGCCGCGTTCTTCCATAATATCCAATAATCTGGCGGCTCGGGCGTAGCCAATAGCTAGTCTTCTTTGGAGGAGTGAAGCTGAAGCTTTTTGGGCGTCCCGCACTACGGTTAAGGCTTCATCGTATAAGTCGTCATCATCGCCGGTATAGTCATCAAAATTAACATCCCTATTCGGTTCAGGAGTTTCAAATTTAGAAGTATTTTTATTTTCTTCTGATTCTTCGGTTTGGGTCGCTTCGTTGTTTTCTCTTATAAAGTCGGTGACTTTATGCAGTTCTTCTTCGCTGATATAGGCGCCCTGGATTCTTTTTGGTTTTGAAAGGTCTGAAGAAACAAAAAGCATATCGCCTCCGCCCAGAAGTTTTTCGGCGCCGGCCATATCCAAAATAGTTCGGGAATCAATTTGGCTGGCTACTTGCAGAGCCATGCGGGAGGTGATGTTGGCCTTGATAAGGCCGGTGATTACTTCCACGGATGGCCGCTGGGTTGAAAGCACGAGATGGATGCCTGTGGCGCGCGCCATTTGAGCCAGCCGGACAATCGAACTTTCGATATCGCGACCGTAAGTTGACATAAGGTCGGCAAGTTCATCGACAACTATTACTAAATAATTCAGCGGATCCTGGGTTTGTAATTTGTTGTAGCTTTTTATATCGCGGGCTCCCACGGATTGCAGTTTTTCGTAACGTTTTTCCATTTCTTCTATGGCCCAGCGGAATACGCCCAGAGATTTTTTGCCCTCGGTGATGACCGGTGAAATTAAGTGGGGGATATTATTGTACACAGTAAGTTCAACTCTTTTGGGGTCTATTAAAATAAGCTTTAAGGTGTCCGGAGAATTTTTATATAAAAGAGAGACGAGTAGCGTGTGTATAGCTACTGATTTTCCGCTTCCGGTGCTGCCGGCTATGAGAAGATGCGGCATTTTGGCTATGTCGGCGACGATTGGCTCGCCGCTTACGTCTCTACCTATGATAAATCCTAACGGGCCGGAATTAGTGAATTCCGGAAAGCTCATAAGGCTGCCGAGCCGGACAATAGCTGCGGATTTATTAGGCACTTCTATGCCTACAAAAGATTTGCCGGGAATAGGCGCTTCTATTCTGATAGGGTGGGCGGCTAGCGCCAAAGATAAATCCTGGTTAAGGGTAGTGATGCGGGATAATTTAATTCCTTCCGCGGGCTTCAAGGTGTAGCGGGTAACTTTGGGGCCGATGCTTATTTCTCCCATTTCTACGGGTATGCCGAAACTTTCAAGCGTTCTTTTAATGATATTCGCGTTGGCGCGTAGGTCGCCGGAGGTGGGTTTTTCTATTGAGGATTTAAGAAGCGACAGCGGCGGAGGGGTGTAGTTTT
>VMGU01000069.1 GCA_007376745.1 Parcubacteria group bacterium Athens0714_26 | reverse complement strand
TTCGTCTTCCGACACGTTAAATTCTTCATAAGAAATATTATTTTTCTTCAGAAAATCTTTTGTCATTTTGCAATAAACACAGAACGGCGTTGAATAAATTTTAACTTTTTTTTCTATCATATTATGAAAATTTTATTTGTTTCCGACTGGTTAAATTTTTTATACCTGACAATAATTATAGCAAATAAAAAACACTCCGCAATCGCGGAGTGTTTTTTAGGGTTACCTGCCGCGGAAGGACTGTTTCCTTTCGCGATGGCAATCTCTACACAAAAGTTGATCAATTCTGGCCGGATCCGGCTCAAACGGCAGCGAAGTTATCGCTGTGCCGCATTTGCCGCACTTCCAGTCGCCTTGAAACATTTTGCGTTCTTCGCCTCCCTGATTTCTATTGAAATCCATATTTGTATTTGCAAAATTGTCGCCCTTTTGTTTTAAATAAGGACGACTAATAAAATACTAGAAACGCTCCCTATTAAAACTAATATTAGTTTAATCTTTTTTTATTTAGAAGTCAAAAGCTGATCAATGACCGTTTTAAAATCTTTAAACGGACGCGCGCCTTCTATTAACGTATTATTAACAAAAAATGCCGGTGTTCCGCTAACCCCCGCCGCCTTTCCCGTGGCAGTATCCATAGTCAATCTTAAATTATATTTACCGCTATCTAAGCATTCGGTAATTTTAGACACATCAACGCCCACTTCACCGGCAAATCCTTTAATCTTCGCCAAATCGGCAACGGATTCCTGATTGGCAAAAATTTTATCTTTTAACTGCCAAAACTTTCCCTGCTCGTTAGCGCAAAACATTGCTTTCATCGCCAGTTCCCCGGAGCCATGACCAGGATAATATCTGAAAACAATCTTCGCCTTGCCGGTATTAACATAATTTTCTATTATCCCTGGCGTAGGCGGCGTCCATGACGGGTCGCCTTTCTTTAAATAATCTATCACCTGTTGATTGTAACCTTCCGCTGCCGCGCAAAATGAGCAAGATGGGTCAGAATAAACAATTATGGTCACCGGCGCCTTGGCATCTCCCAACACCACATCGCCGCTCGTAAGTTTTAACGGGCTGACTAACGGGCTGACCGCCGTCCCTGCCACATTCGCCTGTTTATTAGCCGTATTATCGGAACCCTTAACTCCTACGCTGTAAATAACCGCAGCCGCGATTAAAACACCTGCTATTAAAATGCTGATTGGTACTAAATAATCTCTTTTAGGGTTATTATTATTAGATTCCATAATTATAGTTTATATGATAAATTAATTTTATAGTATCAAGTCTAAAACGTCAGATACAATAAATCAAGTAGATTCGGCTAAAATGAATGAATTTTCCAAAATTAAACAGTCTACGTTGCTCATAGGCGATATATTCGTCCTATACGCTTCACTCACAATCACGTTATGGCTAAGATACGGCCACCTCTTTTATAGCGTGCTGATAACCAGCCACATACAGCCATTCACCATAATCTTCGCCGTCTGGCTGACAGTTTTTTATATCAGCGGTTTATATGATTTAAAAACCCTTAAAAACAGTCTTGAATTTCAAAAAGGATTTTTGTACGCGCTAATTTTTAACATTGTAATAGGCGCTTTATTTTTCTATCTCTTGCCTTCTTTTAAAATCACGCCAAAAACTAATCTAATTTTATTTTTTATAAGCCAAATTTATAATTTTATCCTCGGCGCGGCCGGAGCCACCAATAAAATACTGCTGGTCGGATCCAATAAAATAGCCAAAGAATTAGCGGAACACATCGAAGATAATCACCAACTTGGCTACCAGATAAAATATTGGATGCATGACGGCCTTAAAGACAAAGAATTTAATCACTTGGCGCAAATCATTCTGGCAAACGGCATCAACACCATCGTCATACCGGCTCATTTAAAAAAGGATTATGAGTCTGCCAAGATGATATATAAAACCCTGGTTTTAGGAATTGAGGTTTTGGACATGTCGGCGCTTTATGAAATTATTTTCAAAAAAGTTCCGTTGGCGGAGCTGGAAGAAGTCTGGTTTTTGGAAAATCTTACCAAAAAACATAAAATATACGATTTGATTTATAGGCCGATTGAATACATCGCCGCCGTAATTTTAAGCGTAGTATTTCTGCCTTTTTTCATAATTATCGCCGCTTTAATTAAGCTGACATCTCCCGGTCAGGCAATTTTCAAACAAACAAGAGTCGGCAAAGAAGAATTAAAATTTACAATCTATAAATTCAGAACAATGGTTCAAGACGCGGAAAAAGACGGCCCCAGATGGGCCAATTACGACGACAAACGCGCCACGCCAATAGGAAGAATTTTAAGAAAAACCCATCTGGACGAAATCCCCCAGCTTATCAATATCTTAAAAGGCGAATTGTCTTTTATCGGCCCGCGGCCGGAGCGTCCGGAATTCGTGGAAAAACTCCGCACAGAAGTCCCTTACTACGAATTAAGGCTTTTGGTTAAACCGGGCATCACCGGCTGGGCGCAGATTAATTATAAATACGGCGCATCTACGGAAGAAACGTATGAAAAAGTCCAGTACGATATTTACTACATAAAAAATAATTCTCTTTTTCTTGATATCAGCATTCTTCTAAAAACCATAAAATTTCTCATTTCTAACCACAGGTAATTATTTAGGATAATTCTTTAAAAGCCGGTTAATGCCACCTGTAAAATCAACTTGTGGTCGCCATCCTAAAATTTTTTCGGCTTTTGAAATATCAGCTAAAGTTTCCCTGACCTCACCATGTCTTTTCGGAGCAAAAACGCATTTGCCGTTTTTTATTAATTCTTCCCCTGTTATGTCCGGCGAAACTTTTAAAATTAATCGCGCCACATCCCAAACCGAATAATTGCTGTCCGAACCTATATTAAAGATATCCGCGTTACCTATCCCTGATTGATTCATTGCCAGAATGTTTGCGCGGACCACATCGCCAACCCAAGTAAAAGCACGCCTTTGATAGCCGTCGGGTACAATCGGGAGCGGCTTTCCCCGGGCTATAGCCAAATCCATAAATATGCCAACCACCGTGGCATAAGCACCGTCTTTAACGGTGGTCTGGCGCGGGCCGTATACATTAAAATATCTTAAACAAACGGTTTCCGGGCCGTGGGTAATTTTACCCAAATCATACATAAGCATCTCGCCCATATGCTTAGTTGAAGCATAAGGATTTAAAGCCAGGGCGGAAATTTTAAAATCCTCGCGTAGCGGCAAGATATCGCTTAGCCCATAAACAGATGAAGAGGAAGAATAAACTATTTTTTTAACCCCATGTTTTTTCGCCGCCGCCATCACGTTACGCGTGCCCAAAAGACGGGCCGATGCGCGCCACCGCCGCCACATGAAAAACACCGTCAACTCCTTTAAAAAACGGCTCGATTTCATCTTCTTTAGTTATATCTAATTTATGAAAATCAGCAGCGGGATTAATATTTTCTTTTTTACCCGTTGCCAAATTATCAATCACAACAACCTCGCTTCCGTCTTTTACTAAAGCGTCAACGATATGAGAACCTATAAACCCCGCTCCGCCAGTGACTAAAAATTTTGTCATATCAAAGTTTTTCCGGATCTAAAACTTTTTGATTATTAATCATTTTATCATTAATCTCATCCGCTATTTTATGAAGCCGCAAATCAAAACCTGTTTTATCGGCAAACTGAATCAAAGCTTTCATATCCTTTGGGAAACACTTGCCTCCATATCCGCGAAAACTGCCATGAAAAACATCTAAATGAGAAAATCCTATCCTCTTATCAGCCGAAACGCATTCTTTAATAAGATCATAATCCAAACTCATTATTTGGCAAAAATCGTAAATTTGATTGGCAAAAATAACTTTAATTGCCAAAAATGTATTTCCAAAATACTTTACCATTTCCGCTTCGGTAGCAGGCATAATTTTTTCAAACGGCGCCCGCGGTAAAACAGCCATTACCTTATCTGCTACATCCTTAGACTTTTCCGTATAACCAACAATCTGGCGTTCGGGCTCGCGCATATCGCGCCCCGCAGACGCTTCGGTTAAAAATTCCGGATTAAACAAAACTTTATGTTGAGGAAATTTTTTTTGAAAATCTTCAGTTGTACCAGGTAAAACAGTGGATTTAATGACAATTATCTTTTTACCCTTAATGATTCTGAAAGCACTGTCAACAAATGAAATATCAAAACCATTCTTTTTATCATAAGGAGTAGGAACACAAATAAAAATAATATCTGCCTTATTTATCTCTCGCAATGAACCGATTTTTTTATACTTATCGTAAAGAAAAGGCTTAGATAAAACATTGGCCACCGCGTTTCCCACAACGCCCACGCCCATAACACCGGTTCTGTAATGCATAATTTTTGATTATAATTAATACAACCAACGGCTAACGCCGATAGTTACAATTATAATGGTTCAAAAAATAAAAGAGTTTCTTTTTCATAATAAAAATACCGCGCAGACGGTAGCCAAAAACACTTTTTGGCTTTTTTTCGGCCAAATAGTCAGCAAATCGCTTAGAGCGGCGCTGGTAATTTTTGCCGCCAGAATTTTAGGCCCGGCCAGCTGGGGCGCATTTTCCTATGTAATGGGACTGGTGGCGTTCATACTAATTTTCTCCGATATCGGGATGACCGCTATCGTCACGAGAGAATCCTCAAAAGACATTGAATTAAGTAAAAGATATTTTTCCACGGCGTTTTTCATGAAAATCCTGCTTTTGGTCATGGGCGTAGCTATTC